>CAIQKQ010000033.1 GCA_903872425.1 uncultured Opitutia bacterium
CGGCCTGCAGTCCACCCCCTGGAACCGTGGCTCGACCTTCGCCCAACAAGGGCCTGCCAACACGATCGCCACGCTTTTCTCCCTGAACGCGAGCGGCCTGTCCTACTCGGGCGATGTCGGTAGCGCGGCCACGGCTGCGATCCCCGAGCCCTCGACCTACGCTACCATTGTCGGTGCGCTAGCGCTCGGCTTCGTCGCCCTGCGCCGTCGGAACCAACAGGCGTCTGAAGTCGCCGTGTATAACGCCGGCGAAGTGAGTCAAAGCAGTACTTCACGTATTCGTAACACAAACGCCGCACGATTGTGGCCTTCGAGGGTTAGAATGATGTCGCCCTCCGGCTTTCGCACCGGGGGGCAACAACCACACCACCCGAAACCATCGCCCAAAATACCGTCGGCTCGCCGTCTTCCAACGCTGACGAGGTGTTTCCAAGCCAAATTTGCGCATGAAAAAAACTCTGTCTATCCTCCTGTTGCTGGCCTGTGCAGCGTCTGCTGCACACGCGCAGTCGGCCGTGACGGCCACATTCAGCGATATCATCCTCGGTTTTTCCGCGACCAACTCCGCCAATGGCGCGGGGTCAGACAAGAACTTGGAAATAAATTTGGGTAACGTCGGCCACTATTATAATCTCCCGGCCAACACCACACTCAACCTCGGCAACCTGCGGGCTGACCTCGAAAGCGTTTACGATTTGGTCTGGAATTCTCGCGATGATTTGACGTGGGAGCTCGTCGGCACCACCGGCTCGGCCACGGGTACGACCTTGAATACGGCCACGGGCAGCGTTAGCATTGCCGCCAAGACAGTTTGGGGTGGCAAGGCTGAGACGACCGCTGGGGTGCAAACCACCAGCTACAATCGTGCAACCACTTTTACGCAGCAAAACGCGGCCAACACGATCGCCACACTCTACACCGGAGCGGTAGGTAGCTTCGTTCCGCTCACGGGGACGCGTTCCTCCACCGTCAACGACTCACGTGCCACGGTGATCGACAATACGCTGGCCGGCAGTTGGTCCAATAAGGAGGGAACAAATTCCTCCGCTTTTGGGTTTTTTTCCAAGACGTTGTTCGAGGCCTCCACCAACTTCACCACCATTGCCGGCTCGTTTGCGGTGATTGATCTCTTCGAGTTGCAGCCCGGCAGTGGGGCTGGGGTGTATCGCGGCTCGTTCGCGCTCAACAGCGATGGTTTGCTCCAGTTCAGCAACAACGCCGCGACCTTTGCGCTTTCTGCCGTCCCCGAGCCGTCGGCCTATGCCGTGCTGCTTGGCGCGCGGGCCTTGGGCGGCGCGGCTCTCCGTCGGCGCAAGGTAGTGCCGGCCGCCGCGTCAACCGTTTGACCCGCGCCAGACTGCGCAGTGGCCATCTCACCTTTCGCTACGCTCCCTTTGCGCTCCGATCTCCCATCTCGTTTTTTATGTGGGCTGCGGCCCAGGGCGGTTTGTGCGCTGTTGTTGGGCGCATTGGTCACGCTGCAGTGGGGCGCAACCGTCACGTCGGCTTCGACGGCCGCCCCTGAGCGCGCATTATTCATCCAGGAATACCGTGTGGAGGGCGTCCACCTGCTATCCAACGCCGAGGTCGAGACGGCTGTGTATCCGTTTCTTGGTCCGGGACGCACCCCCGATGACGTGGAGCAAGCCCGCGCCGCCCTGGAGAAAATTTATCGCGACAAGGGCTTCCAGACTGTCTCCGTGCAAGTCCCGCCGCAGGAGGCGGCCGGCGGCGTAGTGCTCGTGCAGGTGACCGAGGCTCCCGTAGGTCGGCTGCGAGTTAATGGTGCGCGCTATTTTTCCCCGACCGAGATCAAGACCGCCGCACCGTCGCTAGCCGAAGGACGGGTGCCGAACTTCAACGACGTGCCGCGTGACATCGTCGCGCTCAACCAAAACCCCGACCGACGGGTCACCCCGGCATTGCTGCCTGGCGCAACGCCGGGTACGGTGGATGTTAATCTCGACGTGAAGGACGACCGGCCCCTGCACGCAAGCGTTGAGCTGAACAACCGCCACAGCGCGAACACCAGCGAACTGCGCCTCAATGCCAGCGTGCGTGCCACCAATCTTTGGCAGCTCGGGCATACGGCCGGCCTCAGCTTTCAAGTCGCGCCTGAGCAGCCGGACGAGGCTAAGGTTTTTTCCGGTTATTACGTCATGCGCCTGCCCGAGGCCGACGGGGTGAGCCTGATGCTCCAAGGCACGAAGCAGGACAGCAACGTCTCCACGCTCGGCGGCGCAGCCGTGGCCGGACGCGGCCTCATCCTCGGCGCACGCACACTGTTCACCTTGCCGGCCGGCAAAGATTTTTACCAGTCGGCCAGCCTCGGCTTTGATTACAAGCGCTTCGATCAGGACATCGTCGTTGCTGGGGTGCACACGCTCGCGCCCGTCACGTACTGGCCACTTATGGCGAGCTACGACGCGGGCTGGACGACCACCAAGACCGAGACGTCGCTCAGTCTCAACGCCACGTTTCACCTGCGCGGTTTCGGCAGCGGTTCGACGGCTTTCAATAACAGCCGTTTTGGCGCGACCGGTAGCTTTTTTTCCCTGCGTGGCGACCTCGCGGAGACGCGCGAGCTGCCCGGTGGTTTTCAAATGTTCGGCAAAGCGCAGGGTCAGCTTGCAAGCCAGCCGCTGCTGAGCGCCGAGCAGTTCAGCGCCGGCGGTCTTGGTACTGTGCGCGGCTATCTCGAAGGTGAGACGGCCGGCGACCACGCCATCTTCGGCTCGGCCGAGTTGCGCAGCCCGCCGCTCGCGGCCCGCGTCGGCCTCAAAGACGCCGACTGGCGCGTGTATGTTTTTGCCGAGGGGGGCTGGCAGACTCTCATCAAACCGTTGCCCGGCCAGGCCGCCCACTTCGAGCTGGCGAGTGTCGGTCTTGGCACGCGCGTGCATGCGGCCGACCACTTCAACCTCTCGCTCGACGCGGGGTTTCCGCTGCTCGACGCGTCGACCACCCACGCGGGCGGCTGGGCGCTAACGTTCCGCGTCTGGGCTGAGTACTGAGCCACTTGGTCGTAACCATCTTTTCAACCTTCCACCTTATGTCTCCGACCCACTTCACCGCCGCTGCCAAATTGTTCCCGCGCTTGCTCGCTGCCGCGCTGCTCGCGCTCGCCACCTCCGGCTCCGCGCACGCGGAGACTTGGTGGGACTCCGCCTGGACGCTCCGTAAGTCAATTACGGTGGACACGACGACGACTGGCACGGCCATCGCCGACTCGATCGGAGCGACGCCGGTGCTAATCCGGCTGCACGACGGCAATTTCACCTTCGGTGCGGCCAAAGAGGACGGCGGTGATTTGCGGTTTGTTGCCGAGGACGATAAAACGCCGCTCGCCTACCACATTGAGAAATACGACGCTACGCTCGGCGAGGCTTACGTTTGGGTAAAAATTCCCGAGCTTAAGCCTGGCGCGAAAACCACCATCCGGCTTTACTACGGCAACGCTGGTACCAAAGCGGTGCGGGCCGACGACCCGAAGGGCACCTATGACGCCGACACCGTGCTCGTGTGGCATCTCGTCGAGAAAACCACCCCGGCCGTGGACGCCAGCGGCAATGGCAACAACGCTGCCAACCCCGGCACCAGCGCAGACGGTGCGATGATTGGTGGTGGGCTCAGGCTCGACGGTAAAGGCTCGGTGGGTCTACCAGTCGCGCCCTCTCTCGCATGGACGGCCGGTGGGGCAATGACGTGGAGCGCGTGGGTCAAACCCGCCGCGTTACAGGCCAACGCCGTCATCTTTAGCCGCCGCGATGGCGCGACCTCGTTGGTCATCGGGATGAACAACGGAGCGCCCTTCGTTGAGGTCAACGGTACGCGGAGCACGACTGGTGCGGCGGTCGCGCCGGCGAGCTGGCACCATCTCGCGGTTGTGGCTAGCGGTGGACAGCTCGCGCTGTTGCTCGATGGTGAGCCCTACGCGACGTTGAATGCCGCGCTACCGGCGTTGAGTACCGCTGCCCAATTGGGCGCGGCGACGAACGGTTTTGTCGGTGAAGTAGACGAACTGGAAATTTCCAAGGTCGCTCGGCCCACGGGTTTCATCAAATTCGCCGCGCTCACGCAGGGCGGCGGCGACAAGGCGGCCAAGCTACTCGTCTTTAGTGCGGAGGAGCAGCCGAAGGACTGGCTGGCATTTCTCAAGACCGGCTATTTTGGCATCATCCTTAGTTCGCTCACCGTGGACGGCTGGGTCGTCATCTGCATTCTCATGGTGATGGCGGCCATCAGTTGGTTCGTGATGATCAACAAGGTCAGCTACCTCAACAGCCTCAGCCGTGGCAACAAGGCCTTCCTGAAGGAGTGGGACCAAATCTCCACCGATCTTACTTCGATTGATCTTGGCGATCCCGACCAAGCCAAGAGCCTCGGCGGTCGCGTGGACGCCGCTGGTCAGAAGGCGCTACGCCGCTCGACTGTTTTTCGGATTTACCACATTGGGGCGGAAGAAATCCGCCACCGCCTTAAGGCAGACCGGAGCGACCGCGTACTCTCGGCCCGTTCGATTCAGGCCATCCGCGCCAGCCTCGACGGCGGCCTCGTGCGCGAGACCCAAAAGCTCAACCGCATGATCGTGCTGCTCACCATCGCGATTTCCGGCGGGCCGTTCCTCGGCCTGCTCGGTACTGTGGTGGGCGTGATGATCACGTTCGCCGCCGTCGCCGCCGCCGGGGAGGTCAACGTCAATGCCATTGCGCCCGGCATCGCCGCCGCGCTGCTTGCGACGGTCGCTGGCCTCGCGGTCGCGATTCCAGCGCTCTTCGGTTACAACTACATCGTCACCCGCATCAAGGACGCGACGGCCGACATGCACATCTTCATTGATGAGTTTGTGACCAAGATGGCCGAGTACTACGCGGAGCCGTCGCAGCGCAGTTCGCCGCTCACCCGCGCGCCGTTCGCTCCCAGTGATCCGCGCAAATAAACCCCGGAACCGCCGCCCATGAAACTTCAAGAAGACAAGCCCTACGATGACATCAACATCACGCCGATGCTTGATCTGGCGTATGTGCTGCTCGTCATCTTCATCCTCATGTGCACCGCGTCGGTGCAGGGGGTGAAGGTCAACCTGCCCCGCGCCAGCGCCGGTAAGCCACTTTCCGCACCTAAGACCAAGGCCGTCACCATTAAGGAGGACGGCACCATCGTGCTCGATACCATTCCCGTTACGCTCGCTGAGCTCGAGCAGCGCCTCGCCGCGCAGAAGGCACAGACGCCGGAATTTCCCAG
>CAIQKQ010000034.1 GCA_903872425.1 uncultured Opitutia bacterium
AATTCGTACCGAGTTGTGCAAAGGTCGTGTGGAACCACTCGCCGGCGAAGTAACCGCCACCTGCGCTCTTTGACGCGTCGGTCCAGAATTCGAAGTCTGGCGCGACGGACGTGTCGAACGCGAACGAGAACGGACATTCGTTAGTGAAATACTCGACGCACGAGAACCAGAATTCAATGTCGCGGCGTGCCTCGCGGCCGAGTGTCGCTGAGCGTTGGTTCGCGCGCGCCCAAGCGAGAGTGCGATAGAGGCGCCGGAGGAAAATTCGGCCGGTTGGGACCACGCGCGTGACGAATGCGAGGTGACCGAGCAGCTTGGCGAGCTGTTTGGGCGAGGCGTGTGTGCGCGAACGCCAGAGAGTGAGTTCGATTTTTAAATTCGCGAGCCGCTCCGGCGGAATTGCAACGGTCATTTTTTCGCAATCGATTGCGAAACCGAGGTAAACGAACAGTTGGACACCCTGTTTCCACTTCTTTGGCTGCAGTGCGAGCCCAATCAGGGAGAAGAAGAGCGTCACGATCTCGGCGACTTTGTCGTTCGTCTCGCCGGCCGCGCACAGCGCGAGGAGGTCGTCGAGATAGAAGCGTGCCCATGGCACCGCAAACAGAAACATCAGCAGGAATGCTAGCAGGCACGTGAGTGTCTGAAAGATTGCTGGTGAGCTGCGCGCGCCAAAGCCAAGACGCGTGTCGAGGTACGTTTTCCCGCGGTGGCGAAAACCGAGCAGTGGCCAATCTCGCGGGCGCACTGGGAAGTTCCGGAATGCGCTCAGCACGTCGGCCTGCACGCCGCTGGCGGGCGTGCCTGCGTCGCGCAGTCGCTTGATTTCGATGAGTGACTCGTCGACCGTCGGGAAGCGCGTCGTGCACTTTTCCGGGTCGATACCGTCGTTCACGCTGATTGGCAGCTCCTGCGTGAGGTTTGCCATTGACAGGTTGTGGATTTGGCGGTGTTCTTCGAGCCGAATCGCGCCGTGTGCGCGTTTGTTGATTGCACAGATCGGGCTGCGTATCAGGTCTGGCATTGATGCGATGACGCTCTCGGCGACGGGTCCGGCGACGAAACCCGCCGCCACGTCGGCGGCGATGATTTTCGCCACCGCCGCGTCGGCGCTCGCGTCGGGGTGGTGTGGGTTTTCGTGATCGGCGCGGCCGCGGTCGGCCTCAAAGCCGATGTCGGCTCCCTGTTCGAACGTTCGGCACAGGAAGTCGCACACCATTTTGTAGCTGTTGCCACACATGACGCGCAGAACGTCTGGGCGAAATGTGGTTGGCCGCAGGTTTGGAAACACGTCTGTCGGGGGCACCAGGCTTGTTGGCCCGAGTGTGACGTCTTTCTTTGTCTCCCACGCGCGCATCAGTGTGAGGCTCGCGTCGAGAGGGCTGGTTTTGTGTTCGCGTAGCACCGTGTCGCGCTCGGCGGTCGACAAGATTCCGTGTGCGTGCAGACGGTGTGCGAGGCTGGGGAGCAACTCGCCATTCGCGTATGTGTCGCTCGCGTCGAAGCGCGGGATTGCGAAGCCGGCGTGCTCGCCGCTGGAGACGTCGTGTGCGGCGCGCGCCAGGTCGGGCGCGACATCGTCGCTCTCGTCGTTTTCGTTGAGCGCGTTTGTAATAGAGGTGGTGGAGGCACTCGATGAGTAAGGCAATGTGTTTGTATGAGACATATCTTCAGTGTTGACTGCGTCGGTTTGCATCATTGCGTCGTCGTCGAACGCCTCCGCGACTCCCTACTTTTTGCACGAGTGCCCGGCGTGAGAGCAGTTCGTCAGGTCGGCTTCGGTTGCCGGGAAGTCGAGCTTCTTGGTGCACTTGTCGCACTGGTGGATGAACAGGCAGGCGGCCGGCTCTCGATGGCAGTGGCCCGAGTTGAAGCCGTTGCAGGTGCCGTCCTTCTGCTTGCCGTGGTTCAGGTACGCGTTGAGCTTGGCCAGCGTGGTGCCGTGGCCCAGGGCGCTCAGAGCGGCGGTCGACGCTCGCTCCGCCGGCGTCTTGGGCGGCTTTGGAACCGAGTTGCGGGCGCTTGCCGCGCCTGCGGCTGCGTGCGCGGTGGCGGTCTTGGCGAACTTGCCGGCGGCGGCCGCGGCGGCG
>CAIQKQ010000035.1 GCA_903872425.1 uncultured Opitutia bacterium
CGTGCTTCGCTGCCAAGGCTGAGAAAATCCTGTAGTGGTGCAATAGCGAGACGACTCGTGCTGGCGTAGGCCGCGCGGATGGCATCCCAGCCAGGCTCCGCGCCATTCACGCGGAAATAACGGCGAAAGTGATCGCGGGACTTTTCGTCGGCCGAGCGATACCAGCCGAGGGTGGTATCGTTGTCATGTGTGCCGGGGTAATGGATGCTGTTCGTGTGATTATGATGCGGTAGGTACAGATTGTCGTTGCCGCCGCCAAAAGCGAACTGGAGTATCGTCATACCCGGCAGTCCTGTGGCGTCGCGCAAGGCAAGTACACTCGGGAATAGATCTCCGAGGTCCTCGGCCACGAGGCGAGCGTCCGGCAGGGCGGTGCGGACGGCGCGGAAAAATGGGAGTCCGGGACCGGATTTCCATTCGCCGGTGCGCGCGTTCGGTGCGTCGGCCGGGATGGACCAATAAGTGTCGAACCCACGAAAGTGATCGATCCGCACAATGTCGCAGAGCATGAAATTTGCCCGGAGCCGTGTGAGCCACCACGCGTGGCCTTCGGCGGCATGCGCTGGCCAGTCGTAAAGCGGATTGCCCCAGAGCTGGCCGTCGGCCGAGAAATAATCAGGTGGGACGCCAGCCACGGCAATGGGACTGCCAGTTTCTTGATTAAGTTGAAACAGTTCTGGCCGCGACCACGCGTCGGCACTGTCAAGCGCGGCGAAGATCGGTGCGTCACCGATGAGTGTGACACCGGCCGCGCGCGCTTTGGCACGCAACTGAGACCACTGTCCGAAGAACAGGTATTGCGTGAAGGCATAGGCCTCGGCTCGGAGAGCAACCTCTGCCGCCAACGGGCTAGTTCTGGCGCGTGAGTAAAAGCGAACGGCCGCGGGCCACTTCTGCCAAGTTTGGCCACCAAAATGATCTTTTAGTGCCATAAAGAGCGCGTAGGCGTCGAGCCAACCTGCATGCATGACGCGAAACGCGGCAAAGTCCCCGTACGGTTGCGGCGCACGGCTTTTAGCGGCGCGAAAGTTGGCATGTGCACGGAAAAGCGCTGGCCATTTATGAGAGTAGAGCGCGCCGTAATCCGTGTGATCTCGCGGCAGAGCACGCAATTGATTTAGATCGGCGTTCGTGAGCAGTCCTGCCGACACGAGAGCGTTCAGATCAATGAGATATGGGTTGCCGGCGAAGGCCGAGAAACATTGGTACGGTGAGTCTCCATAGCCAGTGGGACCGAGAGGGCAAACCTGCCAGTGACCAATTCCAGCCTCGCGTAGAAACTGTAGCCACAGATCCACCGCGCCATCAAGGACACCGATGCCCTGGTCACTCGGTAGTGAGGTCGGGTGTAGGAGCGCGCCCATCCCACGGGATTTGAGCCAGTCAAAAAGCGGCAATGACGCATGATTCGTATTAGACATAATGTTTATTGTGCGTATATAAAGGGAGGTCGATTGCAGAGTAATCTCTGCCGATAAAGTAGGATGCAGGCTTGCGCCGCTGCGTACCACACGAAAGATTCAGCAACATACGCAAATCTTTATGGCTGAAATATCCCCTCAACCGGCCACTGCTATTTTCCCACGGATTCGGGTCTGGGTCTTCGCCTGCCTGATGCTTATCGGCTACGGTGGGATGTGCCTAAAGATCGCCCGCGACACGTCGCCGACTTTTGACGAACCCGACCACGTTGCCCTTGGCTATTACGCTCTCGTCACGGGCTATCATACTTACAACAATATCAACCTGACATTCACCCAGATGTGGTCGGCGGTGCCACTCCTCCTTTCCAAAGGCATACCAGAAATTGAAAGGCCACCACGGGAACAAGATCCCAAGGTCTCGTTGCCGCCGCTGCTCAGTAAACCGCCCGAGCCAGAACCGAAATTTTATCCACTCAGTCGTCCGGCGAAACTAGTGCGAAGTCTCGTACCATTCACTCTCTTCAAGAATGCGCTGCATTTTCCCACCGAATTTGAGCAAATGCAGGGCAAGCAAAAATCTGATCTGAATTTTGGCCGCCAATTTTATTTCGAGTTTGGCAATGACACTGAGGGAATTGTATTCTGGAGCCGGGCCATGATCGTGCTGCTCGCCGTCGCCCTCGGTGCAGTGCTGTTCCTTTGGGCGCGCGAGCTGTGGGGCGACACAGCCGGTCTCGTAACATTGGCGTTCTATTGTCTCAACCCGCAAACCATCGCACTCGGTTCGTTTGCCACGACTGATATCGCTTCCACTCTATTCTTTGTATTGGCCGCCTGGGCGATCTGGCGGTTGATGCACCGCGTGAGTCTCACCCGCATCTTGTTCGCCGGCCTTTTTGCCGGCGTACTCGGCGCGACCAAGATCAGCAGCGTGTTCATTATTCCAACAGCTGGCATACTGGTCGGCTTACGGGCGATACGCCCTGTCCCACTGGAGCTAAAGCTCCCATGGGGCCGGCCCGTCTCTTGGGCAACTGGCCGGTTGCCGCGACTTGGCGTCATCGTGGCAGCCCTGCTGCTCGCGGTGGCAATCGCTTATGGGACAGTATGGGCCTGCTACAATTTCCGTTACGATGCCAGTAGCCGGTTTGTAAACGGCATCCCCGAGCAAAATTGGGCTGGCAATGCCATGGTGAAGGCCGAACTCGCGCCGAAAATCATTAAATTTAGCCGCGACCACCATCTGTTCCCCGAGATGTTCCTCTACGACCTGCATCTCTTCACTACCACTGGCAGCATCCGACGGGCGTTTCTCATGGGTGAACTTTCTGTGGACGGATGGTGGTATTTTTTCCCTGTCGCTTGGCTCACCAAGACCCCGCTGCCTTTTATGGCTGCCCTGATTACCGGCATGGTGCTGCTCTGGCGCGAACGCCGCACGCACGCGGTCGCGCTCTGGTCACTCGCGCCGTTGATAGTGTTCTCTGTGATCTATGGTGTGGTGGCGGTTTGCAGCAACCTCAACATCGGCGCCCGTCACTTGCTGCCAATGTATCCACTGATGTTTTTACTCGCGGGCTTTGCGACACGGCTGCCACTCACCGCCTGGCGGCGCCCAGCATGGGTTGGGGGCTTGGTCGCATGGTCAGCTCTCGAGGCGGCGAGTGTGCACCCGCACTATCTTTCCTACTTTAACGAGTTGGCCGGCGGCCCAGCCCACGGGCACCGCATGCTGGTAGACAGTTCCTACGAATGGGGTGAAGAGCTACCCGAGGTGAAGCGTTGGCTGACTGACCGAACGGCCAAGATTCAGCCCGGCAGCCCGCCGCTGCTGCCCGTGTACTTCTCTTATTTCGGATGTGCCGATCTTGCACATTACGGTATTAACTCCATAAACGAACTCGGGAACCAGGGCAACGTCGTCATGCTTCCGTCGTTTTACGACCAGCGCCCAATTCGGCCATACGATCTCGGAGCCGGCACTTATGTCATAAGCGCCACTATGCTCAAGTCGCTCTACGGCTCGGGTGTGATGGGGCAATGGCGGCCCTCCTATGAATCAGCCTATCAATCCATCGTAGCTGAGATGGGTCGGCTCCGACCTGCCCTGCTGGCCGATGAAGCCACTCACACGAACTTCCTCGAGCAAGATGGTCGTGCGCTCGCCAAGCAACAGGCCCAGCAGCAACTCGACTTCGCCGCTGACACTACCGATCCCGAAAAACGCGGGAGAATAATCCAATTTGCCGCCAGCGCTTTTGAGCAAGCCAAGCAGATGGACGAGCTGAGAAAAAAATATCCTAGCGAGGCCGCACTCGCCAATTTTCTCGACCAAGAAGGGCGTAAACTCATCTCTGCTCAGGCACAAAACCAAATTGGTCTGGCTGGTCTCGCAACACTATCGCGCGATCAGGCCATTCAGATGGCAGGCAACTGGGTC
>CAIQKQ010000036.1 GCA_903872425.1 uncultured Opitutia bacterium
GCTGCTGCTCCCAGGTAAGTGGGTGGTCGGACCGTTTCTCGCCACGGATCGCGCGACGTTTTTGCACGCACTTTGGCCGGCGGCGCTCCTCATTCTGGCTCACTATTTCTGGGTCTCACGCATGGAGGTGTCGTTCGAAGAAGCGTCGGTCGCGAGCGCCGAGAAGCGGGCCGACCGGATTGCGCGCATCCGCCGCGGCGGATCCTTGAGCGCCGAGAAACCCAAGCCGCGCCGCGAGCCTTTCCGGTTACGATCTACCGGTCGTCCGGAACTCGCTTTCCTCTGGAAAAACCTACTTTCGACCAGGTCCTGCTTTCACTGGAGGGTTTGGCTCGGTTGCGCGGCGTTAATCACGATCGTCGTACCGCGGCTCGCCCATTACGACAAAACCAGGCCCTTCCTCGTGGTCATCGCCGCCGGCGCCGCGATTTTTGCCGCGTACACGTTGCTGCTCGGTCCCCAAATCGCCCGACAGGATCTGCGCAGCGACCTCCCGAACTCCGACATCCTTAAAACGTACCCGCTCGCCGGCTGGCAGATCCTCCTAGGCCAACTACTGACCCCCGTCGCGATCCTCACCGGCTTGCTCTGGCTCGCGTTGATCACCGCCTTCTGCGCGCTTCAGCCCGCCGCGGTTGAACTCCCCTGGTTAACCCCCGCCTTGCGCCTGTCCGCTGGTTTTAGCGTGGCCCTCCTGGTGCCTTTTCTGTGCGCCCTGCAACTCATAATTCCCAACGCCGCCGCCCTCCTGTTCCCCGCGTGGTTCCAAGCGACGCGCCAACGCGGCGGCGGGATCGATGTCATGGGGCAACGTCTCATCTTCGTCGCCGGCCAATTAATCGCGATTCTGGTCGCCCTCCTGCCGGCGGTGATCGGCTCGGCTATCCTGATCTTCGCCACGCAATGGCTCGTCGGCGGACCGGTCGCCGTGATTTTCGCGGCCCTGCTCACGCTCGCGCTGCTCACCGGGGAAATCGCTTGCGGCGTGTGGTGGCTGGGGCAGCGCTTCGAGAAACTCGACCTTGCCACCGAGCTGCGTCCGTAGCCCCGCCCGCACGCCGATGACTCTCGCCCGACTCACCGTCCTTGCGGCCGAAACCGTCGGCGCGACTCAACGTTCGCTTCCGGATGAATTGCGCCCGCTGGCCGTCGCCGTGCCGGTGCATTACGAAGGGTTGCCCGAGGATGATATCCTCGCCGAGGGATTTCCCGACGACATCCTCGGGCTTTTCAGCGGCGATCCCCACGGCTCCGAGTTCGCCAGCGATCAGCCCGCACCACCGCGCATCATCCTCTATCTCGAAAATCTCTGGGACTACGCCGAAGGGGATCTGGGCATTTTCCGGGAGGAGGTCCGGCTGACTTACCTGCACGAGCTCGGGCACTATTTCGGCTGGGACGAGGACGAGCTGACCGCGCGCGGGCTAGATTAGATTCCCGTCCCGGCCGCGCCGCGGTCATCGCGGGGGCACCTTGGGCCAGTTTGGAAGTCTGGTCGCTTGCGATTTTACCACCACGGCCGTGCCTCACTCCGCGCTTTCCAATTCTAATCCAGCATGCTTACGTCCCACTTCATTCAGCCTTTTTCCTCCGTATGAAAAAACTTTTTCTTCCGCTTCTCGTCGCGTTTTTCAGCGCCAGCGCCGCCCAGCTCTCGGCGGCGTTAAATCGTGATGATCTCGTGAAATACGTCGGGTCCTGCGAAGCTGTGCTGCAGGAATTTCAACGCGATCCCCGCATCGCGGTTCCCGCTAACGTCCTCGCCAAAGCCAAAGCCCTCGTCCTCGCGGTTAAGACCCTCTTCGTCTTCGAGATTTTCTCGCACAAGCGCCTCGTCGTCCTCGTCGAGCACGATGCGATCGGTGCGCTTGCGAAGTCGCTTGTGCTCCACTTTGGGCTTGCGCTTGCCC
>CAIQKQ010000037.1 GCA_903872425.1 uncultured Opitutia bacterium
CGGCCGCGTCCGCCCCCCCCCCCCCCGACCGGCGAAGGGCGCGAAAATGGGGTATGGAGAATCGGGCCCGCTCGCTACGCGAACGGGTGGCTAGGCGGAGGTACGGCTTGGAGGCGCCGTGATCAGGTCTTGGGGGTACGCCGCTTGGCGCTGTCGGTCAAGCAGCCGACGGAGAGCGCGGTCCAGCCGGTCTGGTGCGTCGCGCCGACCCCGCGGCCGGTGTCGCCGTGGAAGTACTCGTAGAAGAGGACGAGCTCCTTGAAGTGCTTATCCTGCGCGTAGAGCTCGCAGTCGCCGTGCACAGGGCGGCGGCCGCCTTTATTGGCGAGGAAGATCGCACCGAGACGGGTCTGGATCTCAAGTGCTGCCTGCTGTAGCGTGACCATCTTGCCGGAGCCCTTGGGTGACTCAACCAACAAGGTGTCGCGATAGTATTCGCCGTAACGCTCCAGTGCCTCGACGATGAGGTAGTTAACCGGGAACCAGATCGGGCCGCGCCAATTGGAGTTACCGCCAAAGAGATAAGTGTTGCTCTCAGCGGGAGCGTAATCGAGACGGAGCTCCTGACCGTCGGCGCGGAAAATAAAGGGATTTTTCTCGTGGAACTTCGAGACCCCACGAATGCCGTAGTCGGAGAGAAACTCCGTCTCGTCCATCAGCTTCTCCATGATTTTGGTGAGTTGCTTACGGGAAGGGATGGCGAGGATGGTCTTGTGATGGCCGCGCGTGGGGTCGGCGGCGGCGGAGCGGACATTGCGCGCGAGTTCGGGCCGGTGCTGCAGGAACCACTGATAGCGTTTCTTGAAGCCAGGGAGCTTGTTGATGAGATCCTGGTCGAGCAGCTCGACGGCGATCATTGGCAGCAGGCCAACGAGCGAGCGGATACGGAGCGGCTCGGTGTGCGTGCTGTAGCTGATCTGGTCGTAGTAGAAACCGTCCTCGGCGTTCCACAAACCCGTGCCGCCGGCAAAGTTGATCGCATCCACGATCTGCACGAAGTGTTCGAAGAACTTCGAGGCCATATCCTCGTAGGCGATATTGACCGTACCGTCGGGCTCAAGCGCGAGCTCCAGCGCCATGGCGAGCATGGAATTGGCGTAAAACGCCATCCAAGCCGTGCCGTCAGCCTGGTTGAGGCTGCCACCGCCGGGGATGGGCTGGCCGCGGTCGAAGACGCCGATATTGTCGAGCCCAAGGAAGCCGCCGGAAAAGAGATTCTTGCCCTCGGCGTCCTTGCGGTTGACCCACCAAGTGAAATTCATGAGCAGCTTTTGAAAAACGCTCTCAAGGAACGCGCGATCGCGGTGGCCGCGCGCGCCGGAAATTTTGTAGACGCGCCACGCAGCCCAAGCGTGGACGGGCGGGTTCACGTCGCCGAAATTGAACTCGTAGGCGGGAATCTGACCGTTGGGGTGCATGTACCACTCGCGCAGGAAGAGGGTGAGCTGCGACTTCGCGAAGTCCGGGTCAATGCGCGCAAACGGAATCATGTGGAAGGCAAGATCCCACGCGGCAAACCACGGGTATTCCCACTTGTCGGGCATCGAAATGATGTCCCGGCTGTGCATGTGCCCCCAGTCTTTGTTGCGGCCGCGTCGGCGACTGGCGGGCGGCTTGGGTGTGGCGGGGTCCCCGTCCATCCACTCCTGCATGACGTAATAGTAAAACTGCTTCGACCAGAGGAGGCCGGCATAGCCCTGACGGATGACATTGCGCTCGTCCGGTGTGGTGGCCGCCGGGATAACCCGCGCGTAAAACTCGTCGGCCTCGCGCTGCGCGCGGGCGAATTCGGCCTCGAACGCGCCGCCAAAAGCGACGGGCGCGGGCTTTTTCGTGACCGCAAGCTGGAGATCAATCGTGCGCTCCGCACCGGCGGGGATGTTGAGGACATAATGCAGCGCGGCCTTGGTGCCGGTGCGCGCGGGGTTGACCACGCCCTGCTCCCCGTTGATAACGTGGCGGTGAAACGCGTCCTTCACATAGGGCGAGGCATTGTCCACGCCCCAGAGTCGCTGGACATTGCTCTCGTTTTCGGTGAAGAGTGGCGTCGGCTCGGTGCCGTCAGACGCGCGCGCGTAGCGCAGCTCGCCAGGCCCGAGAGTCTCGTGCGTGAGGAGGATAGAATTATCCTTGGCGACCATTGTCGGCTTTTCCTTTACATGGTCATGTTCCACGCCCCACGACCAGAGGTTGCGGAACCAGAGTTGCGGGAGCACATGGAGTGTCGCGGCCTCGGGACCACGATTGGCGACCCGGATGCGGATAAGGATATGGTCGGGCGCGGTTTTGGCGTATTCGGCAAACACGTCGAAGTAGCGGCCCTCGTTGAACACCCCGGTGTCCGTCAGCTCAAACTCCGGGCCACCGATGCCGCGCCGGCGGTTCTCGTCAAGCAACCAACGATAGGGAAACTCGGCCTGCGGATATTTGTAGAGGCCGCGCATCCAGGAGTGCGTGGGGGTCGAGTCGAGGTAATAATAAAGCTCCTTTGGATCCTCGCCGTGGTTGCCCTCTGAACCTGTGAGGCCGTAGATGCGCTCCTTGAGGATTGGGTCCTTGCCATTCCACAACGCGAGGCCAAAGCACAGGCGGCACTCGCGGTCGGTGATGCCGAGCAGGCCGTCCTCGCCCCAACGGTAGGAGCGGCTGCGTGCATGGTCGTGCGGGAAATAGTCCCAGCACGTACCGCCTTCCGAGTAGTCCTCACGCACTGTAGCCCACTGGCGCTCGGAAAGGTAAGGACCCCAGCGCTTCCAGTTTTTGGTGCGCGCGGCGTCTTCGGCGAGGCGATTGTGCTCAACGGTGGTGGCGGGAACAGGGACGGTGGAGGCAGATTTGGTGGACATGGCTAAGGGAGGCGCGGAAGGATGGAGTGGAGATTGCGGCCGATTGGACGGCGGCAGACAAAGCAAAAAATCCTCTACCGGTACAACGCGAGTACCGAATTCAAAAAAAAATCACTCGGCGGAGACTAAGACGCACCGCGCCGTGAGTTCACCCGACCGAGAACGGCTTAAACCGGCTGGTCGGGCTGGAGGACAAGGTGCTCAAGCCGCAGCAATTCGGCCAGAGACCAAGCCTGAAATGGACACCCCCGTGGCGTGTGCGGCGCGTTACCGTCAGCGATTTCGCTGATATGGCCCAGTCCGGCCTCGCGTAAATGCGCATGCAACGGAGCAACGAAACGGGTGAGGGATTTGGCGCGCGCGGCCGCCGTGCCGCCGTTAACCCGCAGCCAAGCCTCGACAAACGCGCCGAGCAGCCACGGCCAAACCGTGCCCTGGTGATACGCGCCGTCGCGCGCACGCACGCCGCCCTCATAGCGCGGGCAATAGCGCGGGTCATCCGGGGTGAGGCTTCGCAGGCCGAGCGTCGTGAGCAGCTTTTCCTCGACCAGGCGCACGACTGCCGCCGCTTGCACGCCTTCGAGCAGGGCAAACGGCAGGCCACCGACGGAAAAAATCTGATTGGGTCGTAGGCTCGCGTCAGTCCTCCCCGGCGAAAAATTTTCGTCCACCACGTCATAAAGCCCGCCGGCGGCCGCGTTCCAAAATTTCTGGCGAAACGAAGCCAGCGCACGGTCGGCCGGCCCGGCCCACGCCGGGTCGGCCAGCGCGCCGATCCGCAGCGCGTTGACCCAGAGAGCCTGCACCTCGACCGGTTTGCCCACGCGTGGCGTGACGACCCAGTCGCCGACCTTGGCGTCCATCCAAGTGAGTTGCACACCGGGTTCGCCGGCGAAAAGCAAACCGTCAGCGTCAGCCCGGATTCCGTGGCGTGTGCCGCGCGTGTAACCGGTGAGAATCGCCCCCACGGCGGCCAGCAGCTGCTTCCGGTCGGCGGATTTCACGCGAACGCCAGTCGCCTCGCAGGCAGCGAACCAATCATACACGGCGATGATGAACCAAAGCGAGGCGTCGACCGAATTGTATTCCGGTGGCTCGCCACCGTCTGGAAACCGATTCGGTACCATGCCCTCAGAAACCGTCCCCGACCACTCGATTAAAATCGCGCGCGCCGCCTCAAGCCGTCCGGTCGCCAGACACAGACCGCGCAGGCTGATGAACGTGTCCCGCCCCCAGTCCGTAAACCACGGGTAGCCGGCGATGATAGTGAGGCCACTGCCCCGGCGAACGAGATAGTCCTCGGCGGCGCGGTGCTGCGGACTAGCGTACGAAGCGCGCCGGGCGCGCTCCTCCTCGCGCCAGCGTGCGGCGATCTCTCGCGCGGGCTGGTCCGCAAAACTATTCCACTCGGGGCCGCCGTCCGGCGACGCCAGAATCAGCACAGCCTCGCCAGCAGAAAAATCGTAGTTGAATAACCCTGGCGCAGCCAAGTCCTCTGTATCATCAAGCCCACGCGC
The DNA here is from genome assembly GCA_903872425.1 of uncultured Opitutia bacterium. Lineage (GTDB taxonomy): Bacteria > Verrucomicrobiota > Verrucomicrobiia > Opitutales > Opitutaceae > CAIYUN01. The sequence goes on from CAIQKQ010000037.1 coordinate 4,364, forward strand.
TCGTTCCTCGAGATAAAGGAAGTTTCGATACCAGTGCGGGTCGTGCATGTAGCCGCCGCTGGTCTTGGCTACGACCGGTGGAACGCCGGTATAAGGCGACCAGCGCAACGTGTCGCCCGCGCGTTCTGGCGTGAAGTCAAATACACTGTTCGCGTGGTGTGTCGCGTGCGGGTCGCGGCCCGAGAAAAACGGACGAATCTCTAGCACGCAGCCAGCCGGGTCGCCGTCGAGTGTCCAGCTCAACACCGTTGAGGCGCGACCGCGCGGGATAAAAACTTCCTGCCGCAATGAGCGCCCTCCGGGCAGCCGGAAAGTCCAAGTCGGCCACGGCTCGCCGGCAAACGCGACGATCCGGTCCATGCCGTCGGGCGTGAGCACATCGGGCGCGTAACGCTGACTGCTGAGCGCAAAACGGCCCTCGGGCGTACACAGGAATACGTCGGCCCCGTTGACTAGCACGAAGCGGCGCGCGGGCGAACCCTCGGCACGGATTAGCAGAGCGTGGTAGCGACGCGTGCGGGCGAGTGAGACGGTACCTGACGCAAAGCCGCCTAGTCCGTCGGTTTCAAGCCATTCAATTTCCGGGGGCATAGCAGAAGACTCTGGGGTTTTGGCTGCCCAAACCAAAGCGCGAAATCGCCAGCCTGAATAAAAAAAACGCCGACCGCCTCACGGCGGCCGGCGGGAAATAAATCTGTTGAAGGTACTCAACCGCCAGTGTCGAAGCCGGGATAGAGCGTCATGCCGCCGTCCACGTAGAGAGTCGCACCCGTGACGTAATCGGAATCGTCCGAGGCGAGCCAAACGGCGGCGCGGCCGATCTCCTCGGCCTCACCGATACGGCGGTAGGGGATGAGCGTGAGCAGGGACTTGTAGGCCTCGGGAGTGCTCCATGCAGCCGTATTGATGGGCGTGCGGATAGCACCCGGCGAGACGCTGTTGCAGCGGATACGCAGCGGAGCAACCTCTTGCGCGATGCTCTTCATCATCAGCGCAACGCCACCTTTAGATGCGGCATAGTTCACATGGCCCGCCCACGGAATGATGTCGTGAACGGAGCTGATGCACACAATCTTACCGGCAGAGCAGGAAACGCCCGGCACGACGCCACGGCGCTTGAACTCGCAGATCGCCTCGCGGGCGCAAAGAAACTGGCCCGTGAGATTTACGTCAATCACGCGCTGCCATTGGGCGAGCGTCATCTCGTGAAACGCCGCGTCCTTCTGGAGGCCGGCATTGTTAACGAGGATGTCAATGGTGCCAAACGTGCCGAGCATGGTCTTAAACATCGCCTTCACTTCGGTCTCGTTGCTCACGTCGGCCTTGATCGCCAGCGCCTTGCCGCCGCTCTTTTTGATCTCAGCAACGACAGCCTCAGCACTTTCCGGCGCACTAGCGTAGTTGACCACAACATCAGCACCGGCGCGGCCGAGTGCGATGGCGACGGCCCTGCCGATGCCGGAACTGGCTCCGGTCACGAGGGCTTTCTGGCCTTTGAGGAGGGGGAGAACGGGGCGCGGGGCGGGCTCCGGGAAGTTTTTCTTGATGAAGTCGAGGTCAGGCGCAGGTGTGCTCATGGGAAACGTAGCTGGAGTTATTGTTTGATGGGTGGAAGAAGTCGAGGAGGGATACCCCTACCCGTGGGCTGCAGAAAGTACGGACCCGCTCAAAATGTGAAGCGTTATTTTACCAAACAGCACCACATTTTTCTGCCTCCATTTAATCTCCCCCACAGAAGTGGAGCATCAAATAAACGACCGGCCCAGTCACGGCGACGTAGAGCCAAAGCGGAAAAACCCAGCGCACGAGCCGCCGGTGCGCCGCGCGGCGGTCAGCCCAGCCTGCGAGGTAGGCCAGCAAGATGCACGGCAAGCTCGCCGCCGCGAGGGTGATGTGGGTGATGAGCAGAAAAAAATAAACCGGCCGCACCCAACCGGTACCCGCGAACTTAGTTTCCGCGCTCGTGAAGTGATACACCACATACCCCACTAGAAATAGGCCCGACATCATTAGGGACACCGTCACGAGTCGACGATGCCACGCGATGTCACCACGTTTCGCTGCCCGCACCGCCAATACAAGGCAGACGGCGACGAGGGCGTTAAGCGTCGAATAGACCGCCGGGAGAAAACCAAAGCTGACTCCCGCCGGAAGCGCGACGTGCAGTTCGGGCCGCCGCATCAGACCGACGAGCACCAGCACCGCCGCGGTGACGACCCACACCCAGACTTGGAGCTTACGCTCGGCATCGGGGCTCAGTTTGCTTTGAATGCTCATGGCGATGAGATGCATCGCAATCCAGCGTTTGGAGCCGGTCAAGAGGAAACTCGGAAAGCCTGGTTCGCGCGGTCCAACCACCCAGCCTTTACGCGCATTGACGCCAGACCGGCAGTCAGGTCAACTCACGCCCGCTCCGCGCGCTTCCATGAAATCACCCCTTCCCCTATCCCTCTGCTTTGTAGGCCTCGCTGCGGCCTTCGCGCTCGCGGGCTGCGACCGGGCCACGCCGCGCGTCGCCGGGCCGCCACCGGCTGTGCCGGTGCAGGTGGCGGTCGCAGAAAAACGCGACGTGCCGCGCGTCATCGGCTCTATCGGCACCGTGCAGGCACTGCGCACCGTCGCGGTGAAGTCGCAGGTGGACGGGGTGCTCGCACAGATCCATTTTAAGGAGGGCGACGACGTGAAAGTCGGCGACCCGCTCGTCACGCTCGACCGGCGGCCGTTTGAGAACTCGCTCAACATCGCGCGTGCCGACCTCGCCAACGCCGAGGCCACCGCCGCGCAGGCCCGCACCGACCTCGCTCGCTACCAGAGCCTCGCTGAGCGTGGCGATATTTCCCCCGCCGAGCTACTCCAATACACAACGAAAAACAACTCTGCTGCCGCCGCCGCCCAAGCCAAGGTGGCCGCGGTCGCCAACGCCGAGCTGCAACTCAGCTACACCGAAATCCGTGCGCCCATCACCGGACGCACCGGGCAACTCATGGTGCATGAAGGCGCGCTCGTGCGGGCCAACGACAACAGTGTACCCATTGTGACCATCAACCAAATTGCGCCGATTGCGGTCGCCTACGCCGTGCCGGAGGCAGCCCTTGACGAAATCCGCGCTGCCATGGCGGAACGCCGTGCCGCCGTGGCCGTCGTCGACCCCGCGAGCAGTCTTATGCGCGGGGGTGGGGTACTCGAGTTTGTGGACAATGCCGTGGACCCCACCACGGGCATGATCGGTCTCAAGGCTAATTTCCCCAACCCCGACCGCAGCCTCTGGCCGGGAAGATTTGTGACGGTCACCACGCAGGTCGGGATCGATCGGGATGCCGTGGTTGTGCCGTCGCAGGCGGTCCAGACTAGCCAGAGCGGCTCGACTGTTTACGTGCTAAAAGCCGACAAAACCGTAGATTTACGAAAGGTGACGGTCAGTCGCGTGGTGAGTGAGATTACCTTGATTGCGATCGGCCTATCGGCCGGCGAGACGGTCGTCACGGACGGCCAGTTGCGGCTGATTCCGGGCGCTCGTGCCGAGGCGAAACCTCTGGCCGCGCCCCCGCGCGATGTGCCGGCCCGAAGCGGCAAAAACTAAGACCGCTCATGAGCCTCCCCGAGCTATGCATCCGTCGGCCGGTGATGACCACGCTGCTCACGTTGGCCGTAGCGTTCTTTGGCGTGCTCGCCTATCGGAACCTGCCGGTCAGCGATCTGCCGGTCATTGACTACCCGACCATCCAAGTGAGCGCGAGCCTGCCCGGTGCGACACCGGAAACCATGGCGAGCAGCGTCGCCAAAGTATTGGAACAGCAGCTCTCGACCATCGCCGGTGTTGACGTGATGAGTTCCAGCAGTGGCACGGGCACCACGCAGATTTCGCTCACGTTCACCCTCGACCGCAACATTGATGCCGCTGCGCAGGATGTGCAAGCAGCGTTGGCCGCCGTGCAGCGGCGCCTGCCCAATGAGATGCCGTCACCTCCGTCCTTCCGGAAATCAAGCGCGAGCGATTCCCCGATTCTCATCCTGACGCTCAGTTCAGCCACGCTCCCGCTCTCGCTCGTCAACGAGTTCGCCGAAACCAACCTTTCGCAGCGCATCTCGACCGTCGACGGCGTGTCGCAAGTGCAAATTTTTGGCTCACAGAAACGCGCCCTCCGCGTGCGGCTCGATCCGCATCGGCTCGCGAGCCGGGGCATCACGCTCGACGAAGTGCGCGCTGCACTCGCCGCCAACAACGTGAGCCAGCCAACCGGATTTATTGATGGCACGCGCCAATCGGTGCAGATTCTCGCCAACGGCCAGCTCACGGCCGCGTCGGATTTCCGTGATATCGTGGTCGCGTGGCGCAACGGCGCACCGGTGCGGGCGGCGGAGTTGGCCGACGTGATTGAGAGCGTGCAGGACAACCGCAACGCCAACTGGTCCGGCGACAAGAACGGCCTCGTGCGCGCCATCGGTCTCGGTGTACAAAAGCAGCCCGGCACCAACACCGTGCAGGTCGTGGACCGTGTGCGCGCGCTGTTGCCGGCGTTCCAAGCCCAGCTGCCCGACGCGATCCGTCTCGATGTACTGCGCGACAACTCGCAGGCCGTGCGCGAGTCGGTGCATGACGTGCAGTTCACGCTAGTGCTCGCCATCGCTCTCGTCGTGCTCGTGATCTTCCTCTTCCTGCGGTCGTTCACAGCCACCTTCATCCCCGCCGTGGCCATCCCGCTCGCGCTGTTCGGCACCTTCGTCGTGATGCATTTCTGCGGCTATACGGTGGACAATCTCTCACTGCTCGCACTTACGCTCTCCGTCGGTTTCGTCGTGGACGATGCCATCGTGATGCTGGAAAACATCACCCGTCACGTGGAGGGCGGGATGCCCGTACGCCAGGCCGCGCTCAAAGGCTCGCGTGAGATCGGGTTCACGATTATTTCGATGACGCTGTCGCTCGTGGCGGTGTTCATTCCACTCATGTTCATGGCGGGCATCTATGGTCGGCTGTTGCACGAATTCGCCGTTACTATTACGGCCTCCATCCTCGTTTCAGGTCTCGTCTCCCTTACGCTCACGCCGATGCTGTGCAGCCGCTTTCTCCGGCCGCATGTCGGAGGCGCTGGTCACGCGGGCAGCCTGCCGGCGCACGGGGTGCTTTATCAATGGAGCGAGCGCGCCTTCGAGGCGATGCTCGGCATTTACCGACGCACGCTGGCCGTCGCGATGCGGCATCGTGTGCTCACGCTCGGTCTCACGGTGGTCAGCACCGGGCTGACGGTGTGGGTATTTTTTGCGCTACCCAAGGGATTTATTCCGACGGACGACACCGGCTTCATCAGTGTGCGAACGGAGGCGGCCCAAGATATTTCATTCGAGGAGATGGCGCGCCACCAACAGATCGCGGGTGAAATCATCGCTGCGAACGGGGCAGTCGAGTCGCTCATGTCGTCCATAGGCGGAGGCGGCGCGGGCGGCGGCGCGAGCAATAGTGGGCGTTTCTTCGTCCGGCTTAAGCCACGCAGTGAACGCGTTCCGGCCTCCACGGTTGTAGCCCAGCTCCGCCAACAACTGGCCGCAATACCCGGCCTACGCGCCAGCCCGCAGGTGCCGCCCGCGCTCAATCTCCCTGGGACTGGTGGCGGGCGCGCGCTGTACCAAGTTACGCTCACGGCCGACGACCTCGACACGCTTTATGACGCGGCCGGCGGATTCGAGCGCGAGATGCGCGAATTGCCCGCGCTCACCGACGTGAGCAGCGACCTCCTGATCACCAGTCCGCAGCTTCGCGTGGATATTCGCCGCGAACAAGCCGCCGCGCTCGGCATCACGCCCGCGCAAATCGAGGACACGCTTTACAGCGCCTTTGGTACGCGACAGGTCACCACCATTTACACGCCGGCCAACCAATACTACGTCATCATGGAGCTCGCGCCCGAGTTTCAGCGCGACCCGGCGGCGCTCTCGCTGCTGCACGTGCGTGCGCGGGGCGGCCGGCTCGTGCCGCTCGACACCGTGGCCAATGTGCGCCGCGACGTCGGCCCACTAACCGTCGCTCATTTCGGCCAGCTCCCGGCGGTCACCATTTCTTTTAACCTGAAGCCCGGCTTCGCCCTCGGCGACGCGACCGACGCCATCCAAGCCCTCGCCCGCGTAGCACTGCCCGCGACGGTAACCCATCAGTTTGTTGGCACGGCGCAGGCGTTCAGCGACTCCCTGCGCGGCATGGGGCTGCTCATCGCGCTCGCGCTCGTGGTCGTCTATATCGTGCTCGGGGTGCTCTATGAGGATTTCGTCCATCCGCTCACCATCCTGTCAGGTGTGCCGGCGGCGGGCTTCGGTGCGCTGCTCACGCTGTGGCTCTTCGGTGAGGAGCTCAACATCATGGGCTACGTCGGGGTGATTCTGCTCATCGGCATCGTGAAGAAAAACGCGATCATGATGATTGATTTCGCTGTGGCCGCCGAGCGTGAGCGCGGCGCGGCGTTTTCACCCGAGCAGGCCATTGTCGAGGCGTGTCTCGTGCGCTTCCGCCCAATTATGATGACGACCTTCGCCGCGCTCGCCGGGGCGCTGCCCATCGCGCTCGGCCTCGGGGCTGGCGCGGAATCGCGCCGCCCGCTGGGCCTTGCGGTGGTGGGAGGCCTCGTCGTCTCGCAGTTCCTCACACTCTATATCACGCCGGTAATTTTCGTTTATCTCAGCAAGCTCACCTCTCGCCACCCCAAGCTCGACGCCAGCAATACGCCGCTACAGCCCAGTGACGCGATGCCGCTGGCGAAATGAGGGGCAAAGTTTGTTGAAACCAACGCGTGGGCATAGTGTCTTACTGTGCAGACAATCAGCTCCCGCCCATGAATATTTCCACCTCATTTCTCGCCCTGACTCTCGCCTTCGCTGCCGCCCTGCCCGCTCGTGCACAAATTTTTCGTCCGCAGACGGTTAACGGTGCTGTCCTCGGCGGCATCGCCGGAGCCATTATCGGCAATAACAGCGGTGACCGCAACGGCGCGCGCGGTGCAATCATCGGAGCAGCCATTGGCGGCTTGCTCGGATCGGCCTCGGCGGACGAGCCCGCCCACCGCACGCTGGCACCCGAGTCCCTTAGCTATATTCCCGTATCCCAGAACTCCGCTCTCGGCCCTGTGCTGCTCGGCGGTGTCACCGGTGCAATCATCGGCAATAACAGCGGCCGGCACAACCCGTGGCGCGGCGCCGCGATCGGTGCAGGTACGGGCTATGTACTCCACCGCGTTATCACCCCACCTCTACCAAGCCGGATTTTAGTGGAGCCGCCGCGGTCAGTGGTCGTCTACGCGCCCGCCCCGGTGGTTTTTGCGGCGCCCGCGCCCACCCCGGCCCCACAGTCGGTGACGATCATCAACAACTATTACTACGGCCCGGCCACGCCGATGAGCGACGCGAACTCGATGTTTGGACGCTAAAATCCCCCTACCCGTACCACGCTTTCTCCAGCCTCATCCTTCCGCTGCCATGCACATACGCTCCCGCTACTACCGTAACTACGTCCTCTATGCCAGTGTCGCCGCTGCGGCCTCGCTCGCCGGCTGCGCCAGCCAAGGGGTGCAAAATCCCGCCGGCGCCCCCGTCACCGAGATGCGTCCCGATGAACGCGGCAAAGTCGCTGGCACCGGCATCGAATCGCAAGATCTCGTGGCCGTAACCGACAAGATGGCGCGCGGCATTCTCGCTGCGCGTCCCATCGTCAACACCAGTGGCGTGCCCCGCATTGTGATTGATCCGGTGGTCAACGATACCCGTTTTACTCTCAACAAGGATCTATTCACCGACCGCATCCGCGCGCTACTGAACGAGCGGGCCAACGGCAAAGTGGTCTTCCTCGCCCGCGACCGTATGGCCGCACTGGAACGCGAGCAACGGCTCAAACAGGATGGTCTCGTGACCGCGACAACCAACCCGAATGTCACGCAGTTTAAGGGCGCGGATTTTTTTCTCACCGGCAAACTCGGCGGCCAGACCACGCGCACCACCCAAGGCACCAGCGACTATGTGCTCTATACCTTTCAGCTGATTAACGCCGCCACGAGCGAGATCGTTTGGGAAGGTTTCAGCGAAATGAAGAAGCAAGGTCTCGAGGATGCCGCCTACCGTTGAGCGGACCCCCGGTCCTACCGCACCCACCGTCATGAAAACACCATTTCCCCAACCGCTGGTATCTGTCCTTGGTCTTCTGCTGGCGCTCGCTGCCGGCTGCCAACACGGCCCCTATGCACCGCAGGCCGACCAACACCCCGGCGTTTCCGAAGCCACCAACTCGGTCGTACTGATGGACACCGCGGTAAAAAACTCGATCTCAAGCGCCGGCGACCGCCTGATGATTTTGTCCGACGGCCGACTGCTTGCGCAGGCCAATCTCAAGAACCGAGAAAGTCGTCGCATTCAAGTGCAGGTGCAGTGTGTGTTCAAGGACGAGCAGGGTTTCTCCACGGGCGACGAGACGCCGTGGCAAACACTCATCCTCACCGAGAACGCCACCGAAGCGGTTGAGTTCAAGTCCATGAACAACCTCGCACGCAAATACACCATTCGCGTCCGCGAAGCCCGCTGACCTTCCGGCACCTCCATTCTCCTCCCACTGTTTTTTGCGCTACAGGCCAAAAGTAGAGTGATGAGAAACAAACGAACCGGGAAAGATTTCCCATCCCACCGACCGCCATGAAACTCATTCTTTCCGTTCCCCTCTCCTGTCTCCTCGCCACCGCCGCGCTCGCACAAACCGGCCCAGTCACCACCACGGCCAAAAGCGATTTACCCGTAACTGTCACCGTGACCGTCGCGCCCGCGAAGACCGATGGTCCGGCGTATGAACAGCAGCTTTATACGCCTGCCACCAGTACACTCGTCGCGCCCGACAAAGCCCGGCTGGTCGTCGAAAATTTCCGTGCCACCTACGAAAAGCTCGGCAAACCCAGTCTCCTACTCTACATCAACCGCGAGCTCGTGGACACCGCGTCTGGCCTCCACGTCACCGCGCGCAAGGAGCATATTGAGGGCGAGCAAGTGGAAACGAAAAGTTCTTACGAGACCGACCCCACCACACCCAAGTCTCCCGTCCAGTCAACGGCAGCCGGGCCGCAAACTCAGGTCACCGTCATCACGGGGGGCGTCAACTCCACCACCGCTACACCCGGCAAAACCAACATTACCACGTCCACCACCCGGGTCACAGCCGACAATACCTATGCCCGTGTCGCGCAACCCGCCACTGCACTGGCCGACCGCCAGACTGTGCGCGACATCGAACGGCTCTTCGGCCGCCCGCTCCGCGCTGGCGGCAGCCGCCTCGCCGACCAACGGGCCGCCACCGATTTGATGGCCGACAAGCCTATCGATCACTTTACCGTCGCCACCGACGAGACCGCGCGCAAAGACCGCGAAGCCCTCGCCTGTGTCGCCGACGTCGTCATCGAGGTGCTTATTTCCACCCGCAAGCTCACCGTGCCTGGCATTTCCGGCGAAGAGACTGTCGCCATTCCCGACATCACCGCGACCGCTATCCGCCTCAAGGACTCCGTGATCATCGGTCAGGCCAGCGCCAGCGACGTCCTTGGCAAAAAGAGCCAGGCCGCCCGTCTTGCCCGCCAATTTGATGTGAATGACATCGCCGAGGCCACCGCCCTCGCGCTTATGGAAGATATCGCGCTCACCGGCGGCAACTGAACAGAACCCCCGCCATTAACTTGCGCCCGCCATGTTGCTACATGCGCAGTGTGTTCTTTTCCTGCAGTAGCCCCAATGTCTTCAGTCTCCGTTCGCTTTGTCCTAAGCCCGCCCGTCGGTTCCCTGTACCCGTCGGATAACGGGGGCGCGCGCCCGACACTTTTACACCGACTGACCACCGGCCCCTTGTTCCTCGCGCCGGCGTCAGCGCTCGCGCTGACGCTACTGGTCGGCTGCGTCAACGCTCCGCCCACACCGATAATCAACTACACCGGCGACCCAATCGTTGACGGCAACGCGCAGCTCTCCGCTGCGCCCGCGAAAGACCGTGTGCTCTGGGAATACCGCATCGCCGCGACCGCGCTTCGGCGCGGCCAGGACGCCGAAGCCCGTACCAAGCTTGATACCGCGCGGGCCGACATCGCCGGTCTGCTCGCCGCACCCTCTGCCGAAGCCGCCCGCGCCCGTGGCACATTTCACGCCGAGAGCGACAAACCTTACGTCGGTGAGCCCTATGAGCGCGTCATGGCGAACTTTTACCGCGCCATTCTCTACTGGCGCAGCGGCGAGCCGGACAATGCCCGCGCATTGTTTCGCGACGCCGAGCTAATCGATAGCGACACCGACAATAAAATGTACGCCGGCGACTGGGTGCTGCCTGACTGGCTGGACGGCTTTGCCACCGTAAAGCTCGGTGGTGACGGCGGTGACGCGCTTGCCCGTGCCCGAAAAAATTCTGCCCACCCGCTACCCGATTACGACCAGGCTGCGAACGTACTCATACTCGTTGAATATGGCCGCGGTCCACGCAAGCTCGTCGCCGGCGAAGTCGGCGAACGACTCGTGTTTTCTCCCGGTGCGACTCACGCTGTCCGCGCCCACCTCGAGGTCGCCGGACAAACCGTCGAATTGCCGCCGTGGGACGATCTATACTACCAGGCCACGACGCGCGGCGGCCGCGTGATGGATTACATCCTCGGGAACAAAGCCGTATTTAAAAAAGATGCCAACACCGTCGGCGACGTCGCGCTCGCCGGCGCGGTCATCGCGGCCGAGAGCGGCCGCAAAGAAACGCGCCGTGTCGTGACCGACGCTCACGGCCACAAACGCGTCGTCACCGAAATCGAGCAAGACAAAGGCGCAGGGCAAGCCGCGCTCGCGCTCGGCGTCGTCGGCCTTCTCGCCAAACTTACCGCCGGTGCCGTGCAGCCAACGGCTGATACGCGGGCCTGGGACAACCTCCCGCAATACCTCAGCCTCGCCACATTACGCCTCCCGCCGGGCGAGCATGCGGCCACGCTCACATTTTACGACGACGCCGACCGACCTTTAACGACGCGTAATCAGATATTCACGATCACGATCCCCTCGCTCGATGGCTCAATTTCCGCCACCGCAGGCACCCTGCGCGACACCGTCGTCTTTCGCAGCGAGGTTCCCGACTAACCTGCCAATTGTAGCCTATTAAGTATCCCATAAAGGAGCTTTGAGGCAGGCTTGGACCAAGTTTGGGTTACAGGAATAAGGGAAAGTGGCAGAGGTGCGCGTAGAGATGGCGGTCGAAGCAGAGGGCGCGAATCAACCACCAAGTATGGGGTCAGTTAGGCCGCAAGTGCGGATGGCTGCGGGGAGGGTGGTACCGCTTCCGAGATGGCGCCAAGTTTGTCCTTATGCTGCGGAAGAAGCCCTTCGATCATGGACTTCAGCGCGGGGAGATAGATCGGTTTGATCAGGTAATCGTCCATGCCGGCCGCGAGGCATTTCTCTCGCGTACCGACGGCGGTAAGCGCACTGACGGCCACAATAGGCGTGTGCTGACCGGCGGGCTCTTGGGCACGAATGAGGCGGGCGGCGGCGAAACCGTCCATGTCGGGCATCTCAAGGTCGGTGAAGATGACCGCGTAACGGTTTTGCGCAGCGAGCTGAACGGCCTCAGGGCCGCTGGAGGCAAGGTCGGCGGCGAGACCGAGGCGGCGCAGCATGACCTTAAGCAGCTCGCGGTTGAGCTTGATATCGTCCACCACGAGAACGCTGTTCCAGACCGGAAAGGGAGACGCCGTGATGACCGGCTTGGCGCCGGGCGCGGTGAGGGCGACGCAATTGGTCTCAAGACGTAAGGTGAACGTGGTGCCGACGTTGACAGTGCTGTGCAGGCTGAGCTGGCCGCCCATCATGTCGCTAAGACGTTTGCAGATCGCGAGGCCGAGTCCGTTGCCGCCATGATGACGGGTGGTGGAGGCGTCGGCCTGCGTAAAGGCTTGGAAGAGCTGCGGGATTTTATCGGCGGGGATGCCGATGCCGGTGTCCACGACGGCGAGGAGCAGTTCGCCGTGGTCGAGACGGCCGGTGGCGGGGAACCAGTCGGCTTTAACGCTCACACTGCCTTGCGCGGTGAACTTCACGGCGTTGGAGACAAGATTGGTTATGATCTGCCGCACACGGGTCGGGTCGCCATAGAGGGTGAGCGCTGCCGGGAGGTTGTTTTCAAAATTCAGCTGCAGCCCCTTCTCTTGAGCGCGACCGGTCATTAATTCCATGACCGAGTGGACAAGCAGCGCGGGCGACCAGCTGATGTGTTCCAGTTTCAGTTTGCCGCTTTCGACCCGGGTGTAATCTAGGATATCATTTAGCAACTCGATTAAGTTGGCCCCGGCGCGGTTGATGGTGTCCACGTGGCGGCGCTGGGTGGGGTCGAGCGGTGTGTCGGTGAGAACGCTGGCAAACCCAAGGATGGCACTGAGGGGCGTGCGTACTTCATGGCTCATCAAGGCGAGAAACTCGCTTTTAGCTGCACTGGCCGAAACGGCAACCTCACTGGCTTGTTCGAGTCGCTCCTGAGTCTGCCGACGCTCTTCGATCTCGGCGGCGAGAAACGCGTTGAGCGTGCTACTGGAGAGCAAAATGACGTTGAGCACAACGGCGATGCCGAGACAAAACGCACGCGCGCCGCCAATGCCAGTCAGCCAACTTTTAGCCGGATAATCTATTCCCACGGCAGCCTCCACCTTGCCGTCTTGGCCAAAGATCGGCGTGAAGGAGGACACCCAAATACCCCAACGGTCGAGCATGATGTTGGACTCAAAGACGACTTTGCCCGCCAGCGCTTCGTAGAACTTTGGGGTGGCTTCCGCATAGAGCTCCCCGATGGGGGTGCGCTGCTCGCGCTCACCTTCAAATTTTCCATTGTGGTCGTAATCGGTCTCGGAGTCCACGATCAGGCGGATTTTGCCGTCTTTGTCCTGGCGGAAGGTGTAGATGTCGGCCACGACGGGATTAGCAGCCAGCCACGTCTTCTCGTGTTCAATCAACTCAAGATAATGCGGATCATTGGCTGTCGTCTCAAGGGTGATGTCCTCGTGGCCGTGTTGGCGGAATTCCGTAGCGTAGATCGGGCCAAAGCCGGCGAAAAGTTTTTCGAGCTCTTGTACGCGGTCTTGGGCGGCCCATTCGGCGACTACGCCGCCAGCCACGACGATCAGGGCGGCGGCGACAAAGGACCGGCGCGGGGTGCGGAACTGCGGGCCGCGGCGGCGGATGAGCCGCTGAATCCAAAAACATCCCGCCGCGACCAGCAGGGCCAGCAGGATGAAGTCCAGCCGGTAGAGGAGAATGTAATAAATAACTTTGGACATGGCGGGTGCCGTGACGCATCCGTGCCTGGCAACGCCAAGAGGCTTGGTCACAAATGGCGTAGTGACGCGACTCCCACATATCGGCTGTTTTGAGGACGGGATTAAGGGAAAAGAATGTCACTCGTACAGCCGGCATCCGACAGCGGCCCGGTCATACTTGTTAACCTAACCTCCACACCAAAGATAGACTCATATGCCGGCTCCGACCTGAGAGCCGAATCATGCCCAGCGTTTAGACAATTAACACTCCCGGACGATCAGGAGCGAGCCAAAGCAAAAGCGCCGCGGGTACTTTAGCCCACTGCTCGCCGAGCATATCGACGAGGTTGACCACGGCCTGCCGGGTGACAGCGCGGCGTGACAAAATGAGTGACTGCGACGTGCCGTGGATCGCGAGTGCTGCCGTTTCAGTGAAGCTCGCGACCGGTTCAACTATCGCCGTCGTGTACCGTACAGACGAAGCGTATCTCGTCGGGTGCGAACGCAAAACTGACGCCGCTGAGTTCAGCGAATTGGTGTACTGGCTGGGGCGATGATCAGCGCGCCGGTATAGTCCACGGTTAAGCAGGCACCGCCAAAGCTGCGGTGGCTGTCGAACCTCTAGAACGAGCTGCGAACACCAGAGCTCCGCAAGCGCACGAAACCGTCAGACCATCGCCGAGCACAATACGAAAAAAGCCCGACGCAGAGGCAGTACTACCTGATTTCGCCGAGCATGCGCTGGCGGTCGGCTCAAGTGCCGAGTTGGTACCGAACGAAGCGGCGAATCTGAATATTCTCCCCAGTCTTCGCAATCCGGTCGGTGAGCATTTCTTTCACCGTTTTTTCCGGTACCTTCACGAAGGGCTGGTCGAGGAGTGCAACTGTCGAATAATATTTCTCAATCTTGCCCTCGACGATTTTTTGCACGGCGGCGGGCGGTTTGCCCTCGACCTGCGCAGCGGCAATCTCGCGCTCTTTGGCGAGGTCGGCCTCAGGCACCTCGTCGCGGCTAACGCACAGGGGGCTGGCGGCAGCGATATGAAGACAGAGATCGCGCACGAACGCCTTAAAGTCTTCATTGCGGGCAACAAAGTCAGTCTCACAGTTGACCTCGATCATGACGCCAACCTTACCACCGAGGTGGATATAGCTCTCAATGAGGCCCTCCTTCGCGGAGCGCCCGGACAGCTTGTCCACCTTGGCGCCAAGTTTTTTACGCAGGATTGTGATGGCCTCGTCGGTGTTGCCGTGGGCGTCGGCGAGGGCTTTTTTGCAATCCATCAGGCCGGCGCCGGTCTTCTCGCGAAGGGCGCTGACCATCTGGGCGGTAATGACGTTGCTCATGGGAAAATAAAAAAGCGGGATGAAGGACGCGCGACTTAGGCCTTGGGCGCGGCAATTTTCTTGCGGGCGGGCGCCTTTTTCTTGGGCGCAGGTGCCTCACCCTCGACCTCAGCGACGAGCTCGGCGGGAAGCGAAACTTTGGACAGATCCACTTCGCCCTCGGGGGCGATAGCGATGCCGGCCGATTCGGCGACCTCGGCCGTTGCAGCCGCAAGGTCTGCCTGACCGCGGGCGGCGCGGCGGCTGTCGCGTTGGGCCAAGCCGGACTGAATCGCGCCGATGACCGCCTCGACGATAATACGTATAGATTTTACCGCATCGTCATTGCCGGGAATGGGGTGCGAAAGTTTCGTCGGGTCGGAGTTGGTGTCCACTAGGCCGATGCAGGGGATGTTGCTGCGCTCGGCCTCAGCAACGGCGATGGCCTCGTGGGAGGCGTCGACGATGAACATGGCCGCGGGCAGATTGGGCATCTCGAGGATGCCGGAGAAATTTTTGGTCATACGGACCATCTCGCGGCGGATTGAGGCCTGCTCCTTGCCGGCGAGCTTGGCCATCTCGCCATTGGTCTCCATCGTCTGATATTTTTTAAACTTGGCGATGGACTTCTTCACCGTGGCGAAATTGGTGAGCGTGCCACCAAGCCAACGGTCCACGCAGAAAGGCATATTGGTGGTGTTGGCGGCTTCGCGGATGATCTCGCGGGCCTGCTTCTTGGTGCCGACGAGTAGCACCTGACCGCCGCTGGCGACCGTGTCCTCCAGGAAAGATGAAGCCTTAGCGAGGAGCTCGTGGGTCTTGCCGAGGTCAATGATCGTGATGCCTTGGCGATGGTCGAAAACGTAGGGCTTGGAGCGGGGATTCCAGCGTTTGGTCTGGTGGCCGAAGTGAACGCCGGCGTCGAGGAGGTCTTTGGGAGTGATGGCGAGGGACATGTTTGTCGGGTGATCTCAGGTGTCGAACGACACCCAGGACGGCTGGTAGGCCGCCTTGCGATCGGAGTTTGGTGGTAGTGGTTGAGTTTTGAGTTGGCTCTTTCGAGAGAAAGAGCGTTCCAGCACAGAGACTCGTCCGACCGCTGGCAAGCGCGAAGTTTGACCGTAAATCAACCGCCGCCTTGCGCGATACCTACCTGTCGGAGCGCCTCGTAGGTGGCAATCCCGGCGGCGGTGCTGAGGTTGAGCGAACGAAGCTCCGCGTTCGCATGGGGGATCGTCACGCGTTGCGCCGCGCCGACCTCAGTGTGTAGCCAGTCAGGTGCACCGGAGCCTTCGTTGCCAAAAACGAGCCCGTCACCATCAGCGTAGCGCGGGGCCCAAAAGCTTTGCTCCGCCTTAGTCGTGAACAACCACAGGCGCGCAGGCGCGTATGGGCTGGCGCGAAACGCGGCCCAGTCGGCGTGCTCATGCACGTCGAGTGATTTCCAGTAATCCATGCCAGCGCGTCGGAGGTTGCGGTCATCGATGACAAAACCGAGCGGGTGGACGAGGTGCAACCGTGTGCGAGTGAGCGCACACATCCGGCCGACGTTGCCGGTGTTGGGCGCGATCTCAGGCTGGAAGAGGACGACGTGGAGCATGGGTGGTCTCAAATATTCGTGTACCCAAAATACGTTTGCAGCAGGAAACCGAGAAACCGGGAACGGACGAAATTCATGACATCCTCGATTCCTGCGTTAACAATCGAGCACAGCTTGCGGCCACGAACGCGCACTTTTCCTGCGCCTCAGCGGCGGCGGTTTTTCATCTCGAGGTCCAGCTCGCGGGCGACCACGCGTTTTTTCAGGTCGTCGCGTTTGTCGTAGTTTTTTTTGCCGGAACAGAGGCCTAGCTCTACTTTAACCAGTGCCTCCTTGAAGTACATCCGAAGTGGCACGAGCGCGCGCCCGCCCAGAGCGAGTGCCTCGCCAATTTTTCGGATCTGGTGCGCGTGAAGGAGGAGCTTGCGAGTGCGGCGCGGGACATGATTCGCGGTGTTGCCAAACGCGTAGGCCTCGATGTGGGCGTTGTGTAGCCACAACTCGCCTTTCTCGAAACGGCCAAAAGCGTCGGCGATTTGCGCACGGCCAGCCCGGATGGACTTCACCTCCGTGCCCTTGAGCGCGATTCCGGCCTCGAATTTTTCCTCAACGAAGTAGTCGTGACGCGCCTTGGCGTTGCGGATCTCGGTGTGGCGGGCGGAATCTGGTTTCGGGGCGGGCATGGCAGGCCACGGCGCGGACGGACGCCATGATGTATTACACGCTCCTGTCCTGACCGACCTCAGTCTTGGCCGGCCTCGTAAGAAATTTTGCCCTCGATGATCTCTCGTAGGGCGATGTCCTCGGGCGCGAGCTTCTCAAGCGATTCCACAAGGGCGCGGGCGCCACGACGTAGCTGCTTTACGCGGCGCGAGACCACGTTGATGAGAATGTTGGCGTCGGGAATAACTTTGTGCGCTTCTTTCAGGTAGTCGTCTCGCATGGCAGGCGTGGGTTGGTTAAATTGAGCGAAGGGTTATATTCACGGCGCATGAGGCCGCGGTCAAGGTAAATTCCAAAGCCACTCCTACCCTCATGAGCTTGGCTAATCGACGCGTTACTGCGCCGGCAACTCGGCCTGCGTCCACTCGCTCTTGCGGTCGGCAGTGGCAGCGTGGATTTCCTTGACCTTGTCGACCGACACCGGCCCAGAAGTATTACCGAAGGCTTGGCGGACGTAAGTCAGAGCGTAGGCAATTTTATCATCCTTCCAGAGATAAGGTGCGGCGGAAAACGCCGGCATCTTGTTGCTGGAGGTAAAAGCCTCGCCTTTGACGGCGATCTGGTCCTTGAGGCCATGGAGGAGGACGCGGATAAGACGCTCCTCGCTGCCATTAACCCATTCGGAACCGGCGAGCGGAGGAAACGCGCCGGGCTGACCCAAGCCGGCCGGACCGTGGCACTGAATGCAAGTTTGCGCGTAGGCCGACTGCCCTTTGGCAATCATTTCGGGTACGGTCAGCTCGACCGAAACATTGGAGGAAGCCTTTGGGTCGATTTGCCCATTGTAGACCAACGGGTCGAAACCACCGCGGTTATGGACGAGAAAAATACAACAGAACAAGATCAACCCCGACATGAAGCCGAGCAGCATGAGAGGCGCGAACGCATAGCCACCGGGCTCGGGCTGCGGTTTCTCTTGCAGCAGGCGGGCGTGAACACGTTGCACACTGTCGTCTGAAACGGCAGCCGACTCTAGTCGCGGATCGTGGCCTGAGAAAGGGGCGCTCATTTATGGGCCTCCGGTTTATGCTCAGCTGCGCCGTGTGGAGCGGCGGGCGGCTTGGGCGGAGTGTTTTTCTGTTTCTCCACCGGATACTCGTAGCTGTCGCGTAGGTTTAGGAGGTAGGCCACGAGCGCTTCGGCCCGGTCGGTCGGGATAATTTCGGAACCGGCAGGCACGTTGACCTTGACGCGATCGAGGGCAAGCGGTGAGGGCTGGCCGACAATTTTACGCGTCGTAAAGAGAAACGCGTATGGCGGCATGGTGGAGCCTTTGGTCTCAATCTGCGGGTTGTAAAGATGGAGATATATCGCGGCGGCGGTGGAATCCCGAGCACCGAAGTTGCGGAGATCTGGGCCGACACGCAGCTCACCAAGGAGGACACTCTCCTCGCGGATGTAGTCGCGGGCGTAGCTCTCGCGCTCGCCCCATTTGCGAGTGAGGTCGGCAGACGGTTCGCCGCCGCTTATTTGTTGCGTGTGACAGTAAGCGCACCCAAGGTCAGCGTAGACCTGCGCGCCTTGCGCGGCGAGACCAGGGACTTGTGCCGGGTAGGCCTTATTGTCCGTTTCGTCGAAATGCGGTGCGAGACCACCGTAACTGTTAACGTTGCTTAACAGCAGTCCGGCCCAAGAGAACGAGAGAGCGAGGAAGGCCCCGAGAAAAATGAGCGTGGCGCGGTTCATGGGGCGACCTCCATTTCAGGCGCAGTGCGCGTCAGCTCTACCGGCACAGGTGCGGCGTTAGCGCGAGCGCGGACAAACGGGCAGAATGCGATTTTCACAAAATTGAGAGCGAAAGCGAGGTGGCCCAAAATCAGCAGAACACCTGCAATCGTCGCGGTCTGCAGGTAAGGCAAGCTGTGCGCAGTGACCTCAGTGAAAGCGACGCCATTGGCAAGATCGCGGCCCTGTTGTTGGCCACCCAGTTCCAACGCCACGCCGCCCACGAGTAGACCGATGAAGGAAAGCGTGAAGTGTGCGTTGATCAGCCCCGCGTACGGCCACGCGCGACGGACAATGCGAGGAGTGAGATAATATACTGCGCTGAACACTGCCATGGAAAAGACCCCGTAAAGGATCAGATAGTCACTCGAAACGGCAAGCCACGTTAGTCTGGGTGATCCCAGCAGAATCATCAGGGAGGCTCGCCCCAAACAGAAGGTGAAAGCAGCCGCCGCTACAGCCGTGAAGCGCAATACGACGCTGCGACCCAATACACTGAGACCATCAGCGAGCACAGAGTAGAGAAGATTGACGGTCAATATAGCGAGCGGCACGAGCATCAGCAGACTTGCCACGGCCCCGGCGGCTTGGGTCCACGCTGGGACGGGCGCTCCCGTCAAACGTGAGGCGCCTACCCAGCCAGCGCATACAATATATGACCAGAAACCGAAAGGCGCAACATAGTAACCACGGATGGGTTTACCGATTAGCTTGGGTAGCAAATAATAGATGACCGCGAGTCCGATCGGCATGAACCACAGCAGTAAAAACCCGCCCGTAAACCAGGCACCTACGACCGACTGCACCGTGCCGCGCACTGGCGCGAAAAACAGCATGGCCTCAGCGGCGGCCCATAACCATGGGAATGAAAACACAGCGGCTAACAACCACCATTGTGAGGCGTAAAGTCGCGGCGACGATCCGTGGCGCAACGCGCCGATCACCCAAGCAGCACAGAGTACATACGCCACGAGTAACAACGGCACGACTTGACGCGGCATCTCGAGCCATGGTACCGACGTGGACCAGCCAGCGAGAATCCCGAGCACGCCAAGCATGACGCCAAGATTCCAAAAGGACCCCGCTACCAGCAGCAGGCTACCGCCCGGCAAATTCGCGCGTGCGAGGCGCACCATCAACCAAAGTGCGACAGCGAGGCCAGCATTTACACCCCAACCGTAGGCAAGAGCATTAAGCGCGGCAGGATACACACGACCGTAAGTGAGAAACTCGCAGTCAGCGAGGAAACCAGGCGTGTGGAGCTTGATCGCAGCAATGAATGCCAATGCCGAGCCAGCAAGTAGCCAGAGAATCCCGCTCGTGAGCAAGAACAGCACCGGCACGCGCACCGACGCGTCGGCCGGACCGGATTCGGCGGCGGGGGTGGCGGCGGAAGACTGGTGTGGGTGGGCGCTCATTTTGCGGACTTCAGGTCTTCGATCGTCAGCTCGACGGCACGGCTGATGGGCAGGCGGACGATGCCTTTGTCTTTGTCCACCCAACCATATTCCGTCGCCATCTTGTTCTCGCGAACGTGCAGTTTATCAAGATTAGCGACGCGTTGCTCAACCGTGTGGACGCCATCACCCAGTGAAGCGGGCTGATCTTTGACATAGACGAACCACACCACGCCAAGCAGTAACGCACAGCCGAGACTGGTGGCGATCACAGGGATGCCACCGCACGCAGAGCCGGAGGGTTGATATTCGTCACTCATGGTACGTGAGAGATTCTTTGATGCGCGGGTCGCGAATCGGGATGAGCTTTGCGCCGGAGTCGGCCAGACTGCGGAGGTAGGCCCACACGCATACGCCGCCCACGCCAACGACAGAGGCTCCGACCCAAAGGAGGTTCAGCGAGAAAAAGGGCAGTGGGTCGCCGTTGCCATCTTTCAGCGCGGGAAGGATGTTATAGCACAGGTCGACGAGGATGACACCGACGATCCAGACGGAAATGGGGAATAGCCCCTTAGCCGTGCTCTTGCGGCGGAACGACAGGAGGTAAAGAAAAGGGATGAAAAAGTGGCCGAAGAGAATGAACAGGCCGACGTACTTCCACTGGCTCGGCGTGCCATCGTGCATGACCTCGCGAAGATTATACCAGAAAGTCTCTTCAGGCACATTGGCGTTCCAAATCAGGAAATACTGGGAAAAGGTGACGTAGGCCCAGAAGATGACGAACGCGTGGCCGAGCGTGCCGATGCAGTGCCAGTGGTTTTTGTTGAGCACGCCCCGGTAGTCGCCGCGCGCCGTGAGCCAAACCATAATGAACACTCCGCAAGCCAGGGCAGCACGAATACAGTTGGCGAAGAACCACACGCCATACATCGTCGAAAACCAGTGATATTCGAGGCTTTTCACCCAGTAAATTGCGGCGAAGCTAAGTGAGAGAGCGCCAAGCGGGATGCCCAGCGCGGCGGTCTGGCGGTTCATGCCCGTCCAGCCAACAGAACCGTCAGCGTCCTGCGCGAAGGAGGCCTTGCGTAGACGTGCAGAGAGTCCGGTCCAAATAGCGAAGAACAGCAGCGTGGCGCCGACAAACATCGGCACATTTAGGAATGCAGCTTTTTTCTGGTAGAGAATGTCGGTTTCGACGGTACCGTGGCCATGCAGAACGTGCGCGGGGTTCATCCACGGCCAAACTGTGTCGCCACCGCCGATAAACGCCGTCGCTGCCAGCGGTAGAAACAGTATAAAAAGCCATTTAAACGCCGAGAGACCATGCTCGAATTGGCGGCGGATGACGGTGGACCAGCCGGCGTCAACGATGTGATGGATCATCACCAACATGAGCATCCCGATGGCGATAGCCGTCCAGTAAGTGATGCCGACTAGGTAAGAGAGTGCGACATGGTGGGTATCGTCCACGAATAGCCCAAGCGCTGTTACGGCAAGGCCGACAAAGCCGATAATGAGCGCCTTGTTGGCCGTCGAGGCGGACGAAGACGCGGCGGCGTCAGCAGAAACAGGGAGGGTGGCAACAGGCGCGCTCATAGGCCAAGCTCCTTTCGGTGGTCAGCAGGCACATCAGTAAGCTTGCCAACCTGCGCGCGTTGGAGCGCGCGGACATAGGCCACAACGGCCCAGCGATCCTCGGGGGAAAGTTTATCGGCATAGGGAAGCATGTTGCGCTTGCCCTCGGGCGTCGGCAGTGAGCCGACGGTAATGGTATTGAACAACTCGCCGACGGTGAGCTTTACGCGGCGCTCGTCGAAATACGTCGGGGTGGTGGTCATGCCGTATTGCTTGGTGATGCCCTGCCCGTCACCGAGCGCGCCATGGCAGGGGGCGCAGTAAATCGTAAAACGATCCTGGCCGCGGGCCAGTAGTTTGGCGTCCACCGTGACAGAGGCGGGAAATGTTTTCAGCCATGAGCCATCGGCTGCCTTGCCGCGGTAAAGGCCATCGTTGGCCGCTAGATTGGCATCATCCTCGCCCAACTTGTGCTCAACCGGGGCAAAGCCGTAGGCCACCGTGTAAGGCGGGATCGGACGGTCAGCGCGGCCGTCGACAAAAAACGCACTCTCCGCCTGTGGCTTCAGATGCGCTTGATGATCCATGTCGGGAAACAACTCGAGTGGCGGCCGCGTAGAACGTGTGCCGCGGAAACCCAGCACCGAGAGAGTGAGCACCGCGAGAAAGAAGGTGGCGAAATATACGTGACGCATGGCTCAGGCCTCCAGCTCCGTGATGTTTTTGCCACCGGCCTGCTCGAGCAGGGCGCGGGTTGCTTTGCCGTCGAATTTCGGGTCGGCTGCTTCGATCACGACAAAGAACTTATCGTCGAGGCCGCGGATGATATGGTCGTACTTCAGCACCGGGTGGTGGTGCATCGGCAAGCGGTTCAAGACGAAAATGCCAAAGATGGTCGCGAACGCGGTGAACAAAATCGTCAGCTCGTACGAAATTGGAAATGCAAACATCGGGCTGAAGAGTGGCTTGCCGCCAACAGTTAGCTTATAATCCACCGCGCCTGTCCACCAGATCATGGTCATACCAGTACAGAAGCCGGTGATGCCACCCGCTAGTGAGAAGCTCGGCACACGTGAGCGCCGCACCCCCATTGCGCCATCCAAACCGTGGATCGGACAGGGGGTGATGCAGTCCCAGCGCTTGTAGCCGGCGTCGCGCACCTGCTCCGCCGCGTGGTAGATCGCAGCGGCAGAGTCAAAGGTGGCGATGAGGCCGTGTGGTTGGGCAGACATGGCAGTAAAATCAGTGGTGCGAGTCGGCGTGCGGGTCGCCCTGTGGCGTGACAGCCTTGATTTCGGCCATCGGCATCACAGGCAGGAAGCGGATGAAGAGGAGGAACAGCACGCTAAACACCCCGAACGTCCCGAAGAACGTGAATATTTCCACGATACTCGGCGAGTAGTAGCCCCAGCTCGACGGCAGGAAGTCGCGCGCCAGCGAGGTGACAATGATGACAAAGCGCTCGAACCACATACCGACATTCACGAAGATGGAGAGCACCCAGACCAACGCGGTATTGTGGCGAACCTTTTTGAACCAGAAAAGTTGCGGTGTGATAACGTTACACGAAATCATAATCCAGTACGCCCAAGCGTAGTGACCAAACGCACGGTTGATGAAAGCGAAGCCTTCGTTCGGGTTCGCTCCGTACCAAGCGATGAAGAACTCCATCGCATAAGCGTAACCAACCATTGTGCCGGTCGCGAGGGTGATCTTGCACATGCAGTCAATGTGATACTGCGTGATAAGGTCCTCCAATTTGTAGACGGCGCGCAGCGGTAGCATGAGCGTGAGCACCATGCCGAAGCCGGAAAAAATTGCACCAGCGACGAAGTAAGGCGGGAAGATCGTCGTGTGCCAGCCAGGGATAAGCGACACCGCGAAGTCGAACGACACGATGGTATGCACCGAGAGCACGAGCGGGGTCGAGATGCCAGCGAGAATCATGTAGCCCATCTCGTAGTTGCTCCAATGACGGTTCGAGCCACGCCAGCCCATTGCGAACAGACCATAGAGGAATGAGCGAATCTTTTTGCCCGAGGCGTAAAACCGGTCGCGCAAAATTGCGAGGTCAGGGATGAGGCCGATATACCAAAACAGCACCGACACCGTACCGTAGGTCGAAACCGCGAAGACGTCCCACTCCAGCGGCGAGCGGAAGTTCTGCCAAATTACGTTGGCGTTAGGAAAGGGGAACAACCAACCGGGCATCAACGCATACCAAATGCGACCAACGTGGAAGACCGGGAAGATCGCCGCGCACACGACGGCAAAAATTGTCATCGCCTCAGCGGCACGGTTAATGGACGTGCGCCATTTCTGGCGTAGCAGGCACAAGATGGCCGAGATAAGCGTGCCGGCGTGGCCGATGCCGATCCAGAACACGAAGTTGACGATGTCCCATGCCCAATTGATGGGGTTGTGGTGACCCCACACACCTACCCCGGTAGCGACGAGGTAAGTGAGCCCCATGACCGTCCATGACGCGACGAAAGCCGCGACCCCAAAGCAGATCCACCACCAGCGCGGCGTCTTCTCCTCAATGATGCCGCAAATTTTCTCAGTGATCCAAGAGAAGCTGCGGTTGTTCGTGACGAGCGCGGCTCGCGGGAGCACGGCAGGCTTTACCTCGCGGAGGATCGCGGGGGCGTCGGCAGTGTGTTCAGTGGCGCTCATTTCTTGCCCTCCGTGGCGGTCGGACTATGCGCTGCAGGTGCCGCGCTGTGATCGGCGGGATGATTCTTGGCGTTGAATTCCTGCCGGCTGAACGGCACCGCGGCGAAGCCGGGCATCGCGGGATTCGGGTTGCGGAGCTTGCCAAGGTAAGAGGTGCGCGGACGGATGTTGAGATAGCCGAGCAGAGTGTAGTCGTGCTGGCGGGCCTTGGCGAGTGAGACCCTGCTCTTCGGGTCGGCGATGTTACCAAACTC
Source organism: uncultured Opitutia bacterium (assembly GCA_903872425.1). Lineage (GTDB taxonomy): Bacteria > Verrucomicrobiota > Verrucomicrobiia > Opitutales > Opitutaceae > CAIYUN01. The sequence goes on from CAIQKQ010000037.1 coordinate 28,860, forward strand.
AATGGCTTCGACCGGGCACACCTGCTGGCAAGCAACCTTGAACGCGCCATCGGGGATGACGATGTCATCGGTTGAGCCGGCGTGGCGCTTTTGCGCGATCTTCGCCGCCTGCACGCGCTGCACACAGTAAGTACATTTTTCCATCACACCGCGCATACGGACGGTGACTTCTGGGTTTTTCGCGAGCTTGGCCAACTCGGGCATCCCGGATTTGCCCAACGGTCCGAGGTAGAGCTCATCAATCGAGCGCTTGTTGAAATCAAAATAATTGAACCGGCGCACCTTGTAGGGGCAGTTGTTGGCGCAGTAGCGCGTGCCGATACAGCGGTTGTAGGCCATCGTGTTGATGCCCTCAGGGTCGTGGACGGTAGCGTTGACCGGACACACCGTCTCGCACGGCGCGAGTTCGCAATGCTGGCAAGCGACCGGCTGCATGATCGTCTGCGGATCCTCAGGAATTACCCGGTTGCCATTGCCACCGAAAGCCGCCGCGTCCGCATTGCCGTCGGCGTAGTAGCGGTCGAGGCGGATCCAGTGCATCACGCGACCGCGCTGCACCTGATCTTTGCCGACGATGGGAATATTGTTCTCCGACTGGCAAGCGACGACGCAGGCGTTGCACCCGATGCAGGTGTTGAGGTCAATGCTCATGCCCCACTGGTGCGGACCGTCGAACTTGGGTGTCTCGTAGAGTGAGCCGCCGCGCTGTTCCTTGCCGACCGCGGCGCGCTGGGCGGCGATGATGGCTCGCTTCTCCTCGGGCAATTTGGCAAATTCCTCCGCGCTCAGTTCGCCGTAAATTGCGGGCGAATGGGCCTCCAAGCTCTCCTCCGCAACGAATCCAGGATTTTCCTTGAACTCGTCGACGTTAGCCTCGCGCACGAGGTCGCGGCCTTCCATGGACCAATGTTCCTGCGTAGTGCCGAGCGCATAACGCTCGGCAGGTACGACGGCCAGCTTCGCGCCAGTAACAAAATGCGGTGCGTCACTGGTGCGGACGGGATAAAAATTATGGCCGACGGGATTCTCCGTGTTGCCACCCACGCGACCGGAGGCGGCGCGGCCGTAGCCGAGGGGCAGGATGACCGTCCAATCGGCGAGGCCGGGCTGGATGTGGAGAGGCCCTTTGATTTTTTTGCCGTCGGGCAGCGTCAACTCGCCGATGAACGCGTTCTCACGACCCCGATCCATCTCGGACAGCTCCTTGCGGGAAACTTGGAAGAGCGCGCCTTTCGGATCAATCCCGAGCGCGATGCCGAGCTTGGGGCTAACGCTGATGGCGTTATCCCAAGCGAGCTTAGTCATGGGGTGCGGGCATTCCTGCAGCCAACCGTTGTTGGCGAAACGCCCGTCGTCCACCTTGAGGTCGGCGGTGAAACAGACTTCGAGGCTGGAATCAGAGAGGGCAGTTGGAGCCTTAACAGCACCGAGGAGTTCAGCGAGTTTGGCGGATTCGGGGTGAGTGGCCGCAGCCTTCCATGCAGAGCCTTCTAGAAGGCCGTCATGGAGATATTTTCGGAAGGCTTTCTCAATGTCACCGCCGGCACGCAAACGGAAGGTTTCACGGACAATTGCGTAGGGATCGGTCACCGTCTCACCCGCGAGTCGGGCCAGCACCTCAATTTCCGTAAGACCGTTGAACAGAGGCAAAATCATCGGCTGTACCGGCACAAGGGTACCGTCAGCGGTGCGTGCGTCTCCCCACGATTCCAAATAATGCGCCGCTACGAGGTGAGTGCCGGCAAGTTGCGACGTTTCGTCGGCGTAATATCCGAAGCGGACGACTTGCTTCACCTTCTTGACGAGTGCAGTAAAATCAAAGTTGGCAGGCGCGTTGTAGGCCGGATTGCCTCCGAGGATGATTAGCGTCTTAGTGCCATTGGATTCGGCCGCGGCTAAATATTTAGAGAGCTGCCCGATCGTCGCAATGTCGCCGGTCTCGGACGCGACCAGTTCGAGGGTCGAACCAACGGCACCCAGCGCCTCGTTGATCGCCAGCGCGATGGCGTGGACATCGGGTGGCTGGTGAGCGCCGGCGACAACGACTGCCTTGCCCTTATTCGCCAGCAAATCCTTAGCGCACTCGTCGATCCATAGGTCCTTGCCCTTGAAACTGAGGCCGGCCGCGGTAGCGGCGTAACCGGCGGCGTCACCTTTGACTTTCGCCAACAGCGCGGCGGCAAAAGCGTGGACATGGCTGCTCGCGAGCCGCAACCGGTGGTCGGCCATCGAGCCGGTGATGGAAAACCCGCTCTCAACGGCGTAGAGACGGTTCATCTTCTCCGCGTCCTCTTTGCTCGTCACGCGGCGAGCTTTGGCAAAATCGCGCGCATAAGCGAGCGCGTGTGGGCCTTCCGAGAGAAAATCAGAGTCGAGGCTAACCACGCGCGCCGCTTTGTCGAAATGGTAAAGCGTCTTTACATTTCCTGCGACCGCAGGAGCCACGTCCTGAACGGCATCGTACTCCGCCCAGACGGCTTTAGGAAATTTTTTCTGCAACGCCGCGACCATCCGTGCGCGCGAAGGCGAGGTGGATGACTCGGCCAAGAACGCAAGGCCCGCGCCAGCATCGGCCGCATGCTCGCTGGCGATTCTGGCTAGAAGATCGTTAACCGGCTTGCTGTCTTTCGTCGCCACGCCGTTGACGCGGTGCTCGGTCGCACGGTCGGGATCGTAGAGTTCCAGCAGCGATGCCTGCGCCTGCAAAGTGGTCGCGCCGCCGTAGGGTGTGTAACTCGGGTTGCCCTCCAGCTTAGTCGGACGGCCTTGGTGCGTCTCGGCGAGTAGCGGAATCGCGCCGCCACGGATCGGCATTGCGGTCGCGAAATATTGCGGCAGGCCCGGGATGACACCCTCGACCGACTTGCCATAAGGCAGGACGTGCGCCTCCGGACGACGACAGCCGGCGGCGAGTCCCCATGCCACCAAGCGCAAATGACGCCGCCATGAGCTTGAAAAATTGACGGCGGTCCACGCCGTTAAGACTATCGGCACCGGCAGGGAACTCGCGCTCCATCTGCTCGCGGAAGCCGGGCGTGTCGGCCAGCTCGTCGAGACTACGCCAGTAGCGCGGACCGTTAGTCAGCTCGCTGGCAGGGGGCGCGGGATGCTCAAATTTGCGTTTCATCAGCGGTGGCAGCCGGAGCAACTTTCCGGCGGCTTGATTTTCAGATCTTGGATCAGCTTTAGCCCTTGGTCGCGCTGGCCATCCACGCCCTTGGGATGCATCCAGTCGAGCTGGGTGACTTTTTGCGCCGGGTCGCGGAGATCGCGGAGGTGCTCTTCCGGCGCGCGGTGGCATTCAAGACAGAAACCCATCGTGAGCGGCTTTGCCTGCTCCACCACGTCCATTTTATCAATCCGCCCATGGCACTCTACACATGAGACACCGCGAGTGACGTGGACGGAGTGGTTAAAATAGACATAATCCGGCACCTCGTGAATCTGCACCCACGGGAGAGGCGCACCGGTTGCGTAGCTCTCGCGGACGACAGCGAGCAGCGGGCTGTCGGTCTTCACCTGCGAGTGGCAATTCATACAGGTTTGCGCGGTGGGGAGGTTGGCAAAGCCAGATTTCTCGACGTTCGAATGGCAGTACCGGCAATCAATACCGAGTTGTCCCGCATGGAGCGAATGGCTGTAAGGCACGGGCTGCACGGGCGCGTAGCCGACATTGGCCCACTTGTTCGTCGCGTAGTAATTGATACCCGCCGACGCGATGCCACCGAGCACGAACAGATAGAGCACAATCTGCAGCGGCAGGCGGTTGGCCGACTTGGGGAAAAGTTTCGACATGGGCCGGAGGTCTCCGTGAGCAGGCAGCGGTCAGCTCAGTCGGGCGACGGCGCGAGCCTCAGGGCGGATGGCGAAGGGCGCTTGCGGCGCAACGGACGCGGCGGCGGGTGTCGCGGGTTGGGCTGGCAGTTTCGGGGCGAGGCCGACGACGGCAGCGGCGCCCAGGAGCTGGGCGAGGAAGGATTTGCGCGTGGAAGGTTGGCTCACTGGAAGGTCGGAGAAGTCAGTAAAAGACGTGGATGCGGACGAGAGAAGGCAGCGGTGGCGGCGAAGTAAAACAAAAATTTGGCCGAGATTTGTCTTTCCACCGGGCATTAGCTGGCCGAAACCCCTATCCCACCGTCGCTAATTCCACCTACTATGCGCGAGAGTTTGTCCAAAAGGGAGCGCTGCCATCAATCCACCGCACGGTTTTTGCGGTTGTGCCGACAGCGCATGGCGCACGGAATGGCAGTGTGGGCTTCCTCCTGAAAAAAATCACCGGCTACTTGCTGATGCCGGTGCCGTTCGCCACGGCGCTTATCCTCGCCGGCCTCGCATTACAGCTGGCGAAACGCGCGCCGCGCACTCGGCGGTGGCTGATTATGGTGGGCGCGGGCTGGCTCGCACTCACGGGCAGCAACGGCATTTCCTTGCTCCTGGTGCGTCCTCTGGAGTCGCAATTTCCACCCGTGCCAGAGCTGTTAGCGGACGCGCCGTTGCCGGCAGCTTTGGCCGCCTGCCGTTACGTCGTGGTCCTGGGCAGCGGACACACGGATGCAGAAGGATTTTCCGCCAACAACCAGCTCAGCCTGCCAGCACAATCGCGCATCCTCGAGGGAGTGCGGCTGTGGCGCGCGTTGCCCAACGCCATGCTCGTTGTCAGCGGGCCGGGGCGCGACGGCCAACCAACCCACGCTGAAATACTCACGCGCGCGGCCGTCGCACTCGGCGTGCCGCGTACGCATATCGTCCAGGTCGCCACCGCGCGCGATACAGAGGACGAGACGGGCGAGCTGCGGCGCATCGCGGGCGACACCCCGGTGGCGCTTATCACGTCGGCGTGGCATATGCCGCGTGCGATCGCATTGGCGCGGCACACAGGCCTGCGCGTGGTGGCCTGCCCGGCAGATTTCACCGCCGTGCCGCGCGCTGACGGCTGGTCAATCGGGGATTACCTCGGTTGGGACGCCGGCGCGCTCCAGCGTAGTACGTGGGCCGTGCGCGAACGCCTCGGATGGGCCTGGATCTGGCTGCGTGGCAAAACTTCGCCGGCACCGGAACTGAACAATACAAAATAATCGCCCAACGGCCGTCCACTCACGCCCGACCAAGGTAGCTGCCGTCGGTCGTGTTCACACGGATGATCTCGCCTTCTTTGATGAACAGCGGCACCTGGACCATCAGTCCGGTCTCAAGTTTGGCGGGTTTCTGCACGTTGCCTGAGGTGTCACCACGGACTCCGTCGGAGCTCTCAACGATCTTCAGCTCGACGGCGCTGGGCAGCTCGATGGTGAGCGGCTTGTCGTCTACAAAGAGCACATCAACTTTGCCATTGGCAGTGAGATAATTCTTCGCGTCGCCGATGAGCGCCGCCGGCAGCTCGACCTGCTCATAGGTGTTCGGGTCAATGAACGCGTAGTTCTCCCGGTCGGCATAGCTGAACTCGAGGGTCTTCTTCTCCGTAGACAACACCTCAACGCTGTCGGTCGAGTTGAAACGCTGGTCAAGCGACTTGCCGTAGCGGAGATTGCGCATTTTTACTTGTACGAAAGCGCGGAGATTGCCCGGCGTGCGGTGCTGGGTCTCCATTACGAGGTGGGCTTCGCCGTTGAATTTGATGACCTGGCCTTTGCGGACGTCGTTGACAGCTTGTGAGGGCATGGGAGCGGGAGGGGAAAAGGTGGTTTGGGAGTTGGGAAAGGGTCCGAGCAGAACGGCCGGCGAGGAAAAGGTCAAGACCGCGCGGCGGGAGCGGTGATTTAATTAGAAACACCCGGCGGTTTTGCAGCTTAGCATTGGCCCCAGAAAAGCACCGACGGGCATGATCAAGGCAACAGCCTCTCCCGGCCCGAACCGCTAGGAGCCTGCCTTAACAATTACGAACATATCATCGCCGCCATAGCTCCGTTGAACGAACCCTGAGGCTATTTTATCTTGGGTTAATATCATCCTACTTTCCCCCTACCAGCACGCCGAGCTGCTCCTGAAGGGAGAGGAAGAATTCGGGGCTGAGCTCGGCGGCGGGGACCTCGTAGAGCTGCTTGCTCTTGGCGTGCTCAAAAAGCTGGCGCAGGCCGTCGGCGGTGCGGCCTTTGGGCCGGAGAATTTTTTTACGCTCGAGCACGAGCGCGAGGAACTGCACGAGGCGCGCGTTCTCGGGCGCGGGGCCGGTAGCGGGGTCGTTGATCGTGAGGAAAAGGTTTTCGGCGTTGAGGCGGAGCAGACGGGCAGCGTCAGCGTCGTTGGCGGCGCGAGGCTTATAGACTTGAAGCCACTGGCAGACGGACGCGCCGGGCGGCGTGTAGTTGGGCCGCGCGGCCTCAGCTACATCGAAACGGGCCAAGGCGCCGCCCGCGGCGAGATCGCGCACGAGACAGCTCACCACGCGGTCGCCGGCAGCAAACGGGCGACCGGTGGCAGCACAAAGGTGGGTGAGGAGAGGAAGATGCGGCTCCATGCAGGTTTCTTGTTGCGCGCACCTGAGGCCGACGCCAGCAATTTCCGGTTTTCCTATATGAACGGACGTCTCATCGCCATCGGCGACATCCACGGCTGCGCCGCCGAATTCGCCGAGCTGCTTGCCCAACTCGCGCCGACGCGTGCCGACCGGCTCGTGTTGGTGGGCGACCTCGTCAACCGCGGCCCCGACAGCCGCAAGGTAATTGAGCTCGCGCGGGCCCACCGCGCCGTCGCGCTGCTGGGCAACCATGAGCTTCGGCTCCTAAAATACCGCCGCACTGGCGACCGAAAATACGTCAAGGAAAAGGACCTCGACACTTTCGATCGACTACAGGCGGCCGACTGGGATTTTCTTGAGGCAATGCCCCTGACATTTGAGGAACCAAATTTGGACGTGGTGTGCGTGCACGGTGGGTTCCTGCCCGACCGGCCGTGGCGTAAGCAGCCGGCCGAGGTTGTCACCCGCATCCAAGTCGTGGATCGCGACGGTCGTGCCGCAAAACGCGCCGACGCGCCTGGCTCGCCGCTGTGGGCCGACCTGTGGAGCGGGCCTCCGTTTGTCATCTATGGCCACACGCCGCGGTCCGAGGTCTACAAGCGCAAATGGTCCGCCGGTATTGACACGGCCTGTGTGATGGGCGGCAGCCTTACGGCCTATGTGCTGCCCGAGCGCGAATTCGTCCAAGTTAAAGCCCGCAAAAAATATTACCCCTGAACGATGCCCGAGACCTCCCCCACCCTCACTGTCGCCGAGCTGAAGGCTTTAGAAAACGCCCCTGGCCGCGCGTTCGCTGCGGTGCTGGTGGTGAAGAAACTCGTAGGCAAAACCGCGTCGAACGGTAACCCATTTTTCAGCGCTGATCTGGGCGACCGCACCGGCTCGTTTGGATGTACGATCTTCAGTGACAACGCCGGCTTCGATACGCTGAAGGCCGCCGGCGAGGGCGCGGTGGTGCGTATTGAAGGGAAAGTTGATTTCTACCAAGGCCGCCTCTCACCGAAACTCGGCCGCGTCGTCGTCGTGCCGGAGACCGAGCTGGGCGCGCCCGGGGTGTTGGAAAATCTCGTCGAAGTCGCGCCAGAAGACGCGAACGCGCTTTGGGCAGAATTCAACGCGTTCATTGACGCCATCAGCCACACCGAGCTGCGCGCAACAACGCGAGCGGTGTTTGACGAGATCGGCGAGGCGTTCCGTCGGGCACCGGCGGCTGTGGCGATGCACCACGCGTACCGATATGGGCTGCTTGAGCACACCGTCCACATGGCCCGCGCGGCGAAGGCCCTGCTCCCGCTCTACCGCGAGGTGGACGCCGACCTCGCGATGACCGGCATTCTGCTTCACGACACGGGCAAAGCCCTTGAGTACGAGGGCACGCTGGCGACGAAGCGCAGCCGGCGCGGGATTTTACAAGGCCACGTAGTGCTCGGCTATCAGCTCGCCCGCAAAGCCGGCATCAAGGTCCGGCTCGACAACGATCGGCTCGAGCGGCTGGAACACATCATCCTCTCGCACCAAGGCGAACCGGCGTGGGGCGCGGCCGTTTATGCGGCGACGCCGGAGGCAGTGTTTGTCTCCATGATTGACAACCTCGACGCAAAACTCGGCATGGTGCAACGCGCACTGCGGCAGGCCGGTGCGGTAGACGAATTTTCCGAGCGTCTCCCGGGGCTAAACGGTCCGCTGCTCACCCGCCCCGTGGCGTGAAGCGGGTGTCAGCCTCGGCGGGACTGCCCGTAAGTAGCGGCGGGGCCGTGTTTCCGCCGAAAATGCCGAGCGAGCAGCGCAGACTCGATCCGCGTGAGTTTCGGTGCGAGTGCGAGCGACATCAGTGCCATGTGCGCACAGCACTCGAGAGCAACGGCAACCTCGACCGCCGTGCCAACCGTCTGGGCCCACGTGAACGGCGCATGACGATTCACCAGCACCCCAGGAAAATCGGCCGGGGCGAGCCGGTCTCTAGCAAAACGCTCGACGATGACGTTGCCCGTCTCCCACTCATAGGCGGTGGCGATTTCTCGAGCAGTGAGTTTACGCGTCACCGGCACGTCACCAAAAAAATAGTCGGCGTGAGTCGTCCCGAAGACCGGAATAGGCCGGCCGGCTTGAGCAAAGGCGGTGGCTTGCGAACTGTGCGTGTGGACGACGCCGCCGATGTCCGCGAACGCCAAAAACAGCCGCCGGTGCGTCGGCGTGTCGGACGACGGCCGCAGTTTTCCCTCGACGATGTTGCCGTCGAGGTCAACGAGCACCATGTCCTTCGGTGTCAGGTCGGTATAATCCACCCCGCTCGGCTTGATTGCAAAGATGCCGCGTGTCCGGTCGATCGCGCTGGCGTTACCGAAGGTAAGATTGATGAGGCCGTGCTTGGGCAAAGCGACGTTGGCCTCGTAGGCTTCGCGTTTGAGTTCGGTGAGCATGGATGAAAGTAGCGGGTAGCGATTAGCAGGTAGCGAGTAGAAAACTGCCGACGAGGAAACGCTCGCTACCCACTACTCACCCTATGTTTCTGGGGCCTCAAACCCGGATCCCCTGCGCGAGGTGGTAATAGACTTCGTTATTACGGAGCGTCTGCTTGAAATCGGCGAGTCGCGTGTTGGCGTCAATCGTGACCAGTTCGATGCCCGCGATGGTCGAGAAATCTTCGAGCATCTCCGTCGTCACGCTGTAACTGTAGCCGGTGTGGTGCGCGCCGCCGGCGAGGATCCACGCGGCGCATGCGGTTTTAAAGTCGGGTTGGCATTCCCACACCGCGCGCGCGACGGGCAGCTTCGGGAGCTTCGGCGTTTTCACGGCGGTGACTTCATTGACAATGAGTCGGAAACGGTTGCCGAGATCAATGAGCGAGGCATTCAGCGCAGGACCAGCGGGGGCGTCGAACACAAGCCGCACGGGATCCTCTCGACCGCCGATGCCCAGCGGTTGGATGGCGAGCGCAGGTTTACCGGCGGCAATGCTCTCGCAGATTTCGAGCATGTGTGCACCAAGGACGAGGTGGCTTTTCGGCGCCAGATGATAGGTGTAGTCCTCCATGAATGAGGTGCCGCCGGGCAGGCCGTCGCCCATCACTTTCATCGCGCGGAGGAGCGCGGCCGTTTTCCAATCACCCTCGGCACCGAAGCCATAACCTTCGGCCATGAGCCGCTGCACTGCGAGGCCCGGCAATTGACGCAAGCCGTGCAAATCCTCGAAGGTCGTCGTGAAGCCCTTGAAATCGCCGTCCTGCAAAAATGCGCGTAACCCGAGCTCGATGCGCGCCCCATAGCGAAGTGATTCGTGGCGCACGCCGCCCGCGCGGAGTTCGGACGCGACGGTGTAACGTGCCTCGTATTCGGCGCAGAGTGCGTCGATTTTTTTATTGTTGATGCCCGCATCGGATATTTTCGCTACGAGATCGCCGATCCCGTAGCCGTTCGTCGCGAAACCGAAACGCATTTCCGCGGCCACCTTGTCGCCCTCGGTGACGGCGACCTGCCGCATGTTGTCGCCGAAGCGGCAGAACTTCGCGCCCTGCCAGTCGTGCCACGCACGCGTCGCGCGCATCCACGCGCCGATGCGATCTTGCACTTCCTCGTCGCTCCAGTGGCCGACGACAACTTTGCGGCCAAGCCGCAGGCGGGTGTGGATAAACCCCGCCTCGCGATCGCCGTGTGCGGCCTGATTGAGATTCATGAAATCCATGTCGATCGTCTTCCACGGCAGGTCGCGGTTAAACTGCGTATGCAGGTGGAGAAACGGTTTCTTCAGTGTGGTCAGCCCGCGAATCCACATTTTCGACGGCGAAAATGTGTGCATCCAAAGGATGAGGCCGGCGCATTTTGGGTCAGAGTTTGCGTCCAGACAGAGCTGCGCGATTTCGTCGGGAGTGGTGAGCAGCGCCTTGAACACCGTTTGGAGCGGCAACTTGTTCGAGTCCGCGAGCGCACCGGCAACGGCACGGGCATTAGCCGCGACCTGCTTGAGCGGGCCGGGACCGTAGAGGTGCTGCGAACCGCAGACAAACCAGATTTGAGGAGTAGCGAGGTTTTGCATGGAGAAAATTTAGGTGCGGGCGGATTCTTTGATGGCGAGGAGGTCTTTCATCACACGCGAGAGGTCGGCTGATTTGGTTTTGCCGCCGAGTGAATCGTGGAGCAGGCGGTAGAGCGCGTAAAGCTGGTCGTAGGTCTTTTGGCGTTTCGGATTGGGACGGTAACGCGTGAGGTGCTTCGGAACCATCGCGCGCTGTGCGGCGGCGAAATTCTGGTGTGCGCCGGCGACGACCGCGGCGGAAATCGCCGAACCCAGCGCGCAGGCTTGGGACGAACCAGAGACTTCCATGGTGCAGCCGGTAATGTCGGCGTAAATTTGCATAAGCATCGGATTTTTTTCCGCAATGCCGCCAGCACAGACGACGCGCGTGACCGACACACCGTATTCGCGGATGCGTTCAATGATGGCGCGCGCACCAAAGGCGGTCGCCTCGATCAGGGCGCGATAAATTTCAGCGCGGGTGGTGTGCAACGTCTGTCCGACAAGGAGGCCGGAGAGCAGCGGATCCACGAGGATGGTGCGGTTGCCGTTGTTCCAATCGAGCGCGAGCAGGCCGCTCTGGCCAGGCGCGAGACGGGCGGCGGCTTGGGTGAGCTGCGCGTGAAGTGCCGCGTCGCCGGCACAGACGACCTCGACCCACCATTTGAATATGTCGCCGACGGCGGACTGACCGGCCTCGATGCCATAGTAGCCAGGGAGAATCGCGCCCTTCACGATACCGCAGATACCGGGAATGTCGCGCACAGTCTTCGATGCGGAAACCACCCCGCAGTCGCAAGTCGAAGTGCCGATGACTTTGACGAGCGTGCCTTCGGCTACGCCGCATGCGATCGCGCCGTAGTGCACGTCGAACTCGCCGATCGCGATCGGAATGCCTGCGCGCAAACCAAGTTTGGCCGCCCATTTGGCACAGAGTTGGCCGGCTGTTTCATTGGCGTCGTGCGCCTGAGTGTAAAGCCGGTCTCGGAGCGCGGCGAGTTTCGGATCGAGTGTGGCCAGAAATTCCTTGTCGGGCAACCCGCCCCAGTCTTCGGCATAGAGCGCCTTGTGGCCGGCGGCGCAGATGCCGCGCTTTACTTTTGTTGGATCGGACACACCCGCGAGAACGGACGGCACCCAATCGGAGAGTTCGACCCAAGAGTAGGCGGCGTTGAAAACTTTTGGCGCGACCGAAAGACAGCGCCAGATTTTCGCCCAGAACCATTCAGAAGAATAGGTGTTGCCGCACTTAGCGATGAAATGCGGCCGGTGTTGCGCGGCGAGCTCGGTGATTCTCGCGGCTTCGCGCCAGCCGGTGTGATCTTTCCAGAGCCAGCACTGCGCGTGCAGATTTTTTTTCCACTTTGGGTTGAGGGCCAGCGGGACGTTTTTCGCGTCCACAGGAATCGGACTGGAGCCCGTGGTGTCGACGCCGAGACCGACGATTCGGGCAGCGTCGAAGCCGCGATGCTTTTTCGCGGCGGCGAGTGCGCCGCGCACGGACTTTTCGAGGCCGACGAGGTAATCGCCAGGGTGCTGGCGGGCGAGGTGATGATCGCGCGCATCAAGCAACACCCCTTGCGAACCACTGGGGTAGTTGACGACGCAGGTGCCGAGCTCCGCGCCATCGGCGCAGCGCACAACGAGCGCACGGACAGAATTCGTGCCGTAATCAATACCGAGAGTGTAGGTTGGGGACATACTTCGCGAAAATTTAGAGGCCGGGAATAATGATTACTTAGCGGGCCTTATTTCGCCTGCAAGGTGAGAACGGTGGTGGAATACGCCGGGAAAGTGCGGGTGAATTTGCCTCCGAGTCCGGTGGCGGGCTCCGTTGTTGGCGCGACTTTCATCGGCTCGGCAAGCGAGTTGGTGTCGGTCAGGTTCGCCGAGGTGAGCACCGTGGCCTCGCCGTTGGGCGCGACGGTGGCGCCGATGATTTCCAGATTCACGGGCTGCGACCGACCGGAGCCGTTGACGACTTTCAAGTAGATAACGCCCTTGGCAGTGTCGCGAGTGGCGCTAGCGAAGAGTGAGGGCACATCCGCCGGCTGCGCACTGCCGCCGCGATCAGCGGTTAGATTTTCGGTCGGCGTGTTCTCGATTGTAGTCACGAGAATGGTGTCGCCGTAGTGCGTACTGAACATTTTTTGGACGTAGTAGGAGACAGAGCCATAACTACCGAGCGCGTTGTAGCCAATGAGGTTAGTAGGCCAGTTGGAGCCGCCCGGGTTCAAGTTGAGGAAAAGCGGCGCGTAGGAGGACATGATGACGTGGTCGGCGTTGCGCTCAAGGCCGGTGAGGAAAGCGGCGTCGCCAAGGGCATTGCCAAGGTCGGGCGTCGGCGGCGTGGCCCCGCGGGTGGCGTATTCGCCGAAGAGAATCTTGGGCCCTTGGCGGTCGGCGGTGTCGTACCGGGTGGCGGCCTGCCGCGCGGTGATCTGGCCGGAATTGTAATACTGATGGTCGTCCACCAGGTCGGGCTTGCGCGAACTGACGGCGAGGGTGGCGATAAGCTGAAGCTGGGGGTATTTGGCCTTAATAACGTCGTAGAATTGGGCAAAGCGCGCGTCATAGTTGGAACGGGCATTATCTTCGTTACCGATCTCAACGTAGGTGAGCTTGAATGGCGCGGGATGGCCGTCTTTCGCGCGTTGTGCTCCCCATTTGGTGCTGGAGTCACCGGTGACGTATTCGATCTCGTCGAGCGCGTCCTGCACGTACGGCTCGAGCGGCGGACCGGCCGCAACAGTGGTGCCGCCGAGGGTTAATCCCGCGAAGACAGCGAGTACCGGCTCCATTTTCAAATCCTCGCACCAAGTCAGGAACTCCAACAGGCCAAGGCCATCCTCGGAGAAATAATTCCACGCGGAATTGCGGTGGCCGGGGCGTTCGTTGATGGGGCCGATCGTTTTCTTGAAGTCGAAGCGTGTGTCGAGCGTGTTGCCCTCGAGGTAGTTACCGCCGGGGAAACGCAGAAACTTTGGCTGTAAGTCAGCGAGGAGCCGCATGAGGTCAGGACGCAGGCCGTTGGGTCGGTTGTTCCAGGTCGGGGGAAATAAGGAAACCTGGCTGAGCCAAAGTGGGCCGGGCAAGTCGGTGAGAAGCACGAAGCGTGCGGCGGACGTGGGAGTGATGTTCGCGTCGGTGGTTAGTACGGCCTCGTATTTTTTCCAGTCGCCGGATACGTTGAAGACCAGAGTGCTGGCGAAGACGCCGCCCTCGTTGCCCTCGATTCTGAGCGAGATTGCCCCGGGGTAGTTGGTGGCGGTTTTCGCGTAAAACGACGCGCGATATGTCGTGGACGGTTTCACCGGGATGCCCCAGTAGCCGGCGTTGGCGACACCCACGCGTATTTGCTGTGGCGGCGAGGCGACGGACCTGCGATTGTTACCCGTGGTGTTGTCAATCCGCAGGCTGACTGGCAGCTCGGCATTGAGGTGTTCGGTGCGATCTAGGGTAATCGTGCCGGTGGCGTCGGGTTCCTTCACCAGCGTCCAATAGTCGGGGTTCTGTGCGCTGTGCTGGAAAGAACGATTAATGATGAGTTCGGCGTAGAGTCCGCCCTCGTAGGAGTAATTGATCTCCTCGGTCATGAGTCCGTAAAGGAGCGGACTGGCCGCTTTGGCCGCGGCGGCATTCACCCGAATCACCGGCGTGGTGGCCGGGACCGCCGGCTGGGCTCGCAGGCCGGAGGCGACGGTAATAAGCGCGACAGCACACCCAACACCGGACAATTTATGCAGTAGACGGAGAGAATTTTTCATGAGGCCGGGCAACAAGTGCAACTTGCGCTCACAATGCCGTCAAGCCCGAGCACAGACGGGCCGTTTGACGCGCGATTTCCAAGGTTGACCGCCCGGCCCCTCGTTGGCCAAACTATTCCCGCCTTATGAAAAAATATTCCCCTTCTGCCCTGCTTCTATCCCTCGCCGCTACCGGTTTCGCTCTGGCCGGCCTCGCCGTCCTCCGCGCCGCCGAGCCGGCGAAGAAGACCATCACCGTCGGTTTCGCGCAAACCGGCGCGGAGAGCGCTTGGCGCACCGCCAACACCAAGTCTCTGAAGGACGAAGCGGCCAAGCGCGGTATCAACCTCAAATTCGCCGACGGGCAAAGCAAGCAGGAGAACCAGCTCGCTGCCGTCCGCTCGTTCGTCGCCCAGGGCGTAGACGCCATTGTCATCGCTCCCATCGTGGAGACCGGCTGGGATCCAGTACTAACCGACGCGAAAAAGGCCAAAATACCTGTCGTCGTCATGGATCGCAAAGTGAAGGTCTCCGATGAGTCGCTCTACGCCGCGTTCGTCGGCTCGGATTTCGCCGAGGAAGGCCGCATGGCCGCTGATTGGACGGCGCAGCACGCCGGCGCACGCACCAACATCGTCGAGATCCAGGGCGAGCCCGGCTCCGCCGCCGCCAACGACCGTCGCACTGCCTTCGCCGCCGCCCTTAAGGCCCACCCCGAGTTAAAGATCATTGACTCGCAAACCGGGAACTTCCGTCGCGCCGAAGGCAAACAGGTGATGGAGTCGCTCCTTAAAAAGCACGGCAAAAACATCCAAATCGTCTACGCCCATAATGACGATATGGCCCTCGGCGCTATCCAAGCGATCGAGGAAGCCGGCTTAAAACCCGGTAAGGATATTCTGATTGTATCCATAGACGCCATCAAGGA
>CAIQKQ010000038.1 GCA_903872425.1 uncultured Opitutia bacterium
CCTTCACCCCACAGGTGGAGAACCCGCAGATTAACGGCATCGAAATCATCCCGCACGCCTGAGAAAACTTTACCTTGCGAATCCGGCGTCCACCAGGCGCCGGATTTTTTTGTGCCCTATGTGAACGCCTGCCGCACGGGCGACAAGAAAGATTGCCGCGGTCCGCCGCGCCGGTTCGCTGACGGCATTATGGCCACTCCCCTGCTCCGCATCTTGTCCGACCTACATCTCGGCGACGAGCGCAGCTGGCTGCGCGGCCCTGCCCAACTGGCGCCCTTGCTCGAAGGCGTGGATGAGCTGGTGATTAATGGCGACACCTGCGACACACAGCACGACTACGGCCAAGCCGAGACAGAGGCGCTGCGACAATTTTTCCGGCAATCGGTTCCTCGGGTCACATTCATTACAGGCAACCACGATCCTGATATTTCGAACGTGCATGAACTCGCGCTCGCTGACGGCTGCTTATGGCTGACCCACGGCGATGTGATCTTCGACGATATCGCGCCATGGAGCCGCCAGCAACCCGAATTGGCCCGACGGCTCTCGACCCTACGCGCCGACCGCCCCCCCACTGACTGGCACACAATCGCTCCCCGCCTGCAAATGATGCGCGCGGCCAGCCTGCGGTTGCCACGCGAGCAGCCGCCCATGTCCGGCGACGGTCGGGCCGTGCGACTCCGGCGAGCCGCGCGCGACCTGTTTCCGCCGCAACGTGCGCTCGCTATGCTTCACGCATGGACAGTCGCGCCCCGCCGTGCCGCGCAGCTCGCGGCGGAACAGCGGCCCACCGCGCGGTTCATCGTCGGTGGCCACATCCATTTTCCAGGCGTATGGCGGCAGCCCGACGGGCGTGTGGTCGTCAACACCGGTTCGTTTTCGCCACCGCTAGGCGCTCGGCTGGTGGACCTCACCGACCGCGTGCTGCAGGTCCGGCGCGTCGAGCCAACCGGGAATTTGTTTCGGCCCGGCGCGATCGTGGCGGAGTTTCCGCTCGCGTGAGTTCAACGGAACGCGTTAAGGTTGCGGCCATGGGCATGGAATTTGGCTGGTGGGACAACGACCCGGAGACGGGCAAATATCAAATCTGCGTTCGCATTCACGGCGGGAACGCTGAATGGTCGCGCAAACAGGGCCACCATACGTCTTGGACGCCGCTGGCCCCGCTGACGGCCGGGCATTGGGACCGCTTGCTCGCTGAAGCCGAGCGCCGCGTACCGCGTCGGCTGATTTCTCCCAAGCAGTTCGAGGCCATCCGCCAGTTGTGTGAGCAGGCGCGGTAACCACAACGTTTGTTGCGGCGGCGAACAAACCTCTCCCCCACATTGCTTTGACACTGCTGCAGCCCGGCTTGATGCTTCTTCCTATCCACTCTCCATGAGCACGAACGCCTCACCGTTTGTCGTCGTTGTCGAGGACGAGGAACACCTCCTCCGGCTCGTTACCACGCATTTGGAAGCGGCTGGTATGCAGGTTCAGGGCTATGCGTCAGCGCCGCCTGCGCTGCGGTTTTTGCGGAAAAATTTCGCAAATCTTCTCTTACTGGATGTCAATCTGCCCGGTGGCATGTCTGGTTTCGAGCTGCGTGCGGCGCTCACCTGCGAGCGTATTGAGGTGCCGACCATTTTCCTGACCGGCAACGCCGTCGAGGCCGACAAGCTCCACGGCCTCGGTCTGGGCGACGACTACATGACTAAACCGTTTAGCCATGCCGAGCTCGTCGCTCGCATTCACACCGTGCTGCGCCGCGCCGGCCGCCGCGCCGACCTGAATGTCACCGAAAACGTTCACGTGGCCGACGTGCCGTTTGAAATCTGCGGCGCTCGCATCATCCCGGCACGACTGGAAGTGGAGTTTCCGAATATGCCGCCTGAGCCCCTTGGCCGCAAAGAGCTCGGAGTCCTTGCCCACCTCCATGCGAACCGCGGTCAGGTGCTCACCCGCAAAGCGCTCATCCACGCTGTATGGGGCCAACACGCCAACGTGACTAGCCGCTCGCTCGACCAATACATTGTGAAAATTCGCGAGCAATTCCGCCGCCACGGTCTGGAGTTAAAAGGCTTTCGCACCGTGCACGGCGTCGGCTACCTCTTTGATCCCGAAGGAGTGGCCGATGAATGACAATGTCTCCAATACCGCCGATTAATTTTAATTCATAGGCCAAGAAACTATGCCGCTCATATTTTCTCGGTTCTTTAACTGCTCTTCCGCACCGACCCCTCGCGTTTCTAAGCTTAAAATAATTCTGGCTCCGTATAGCGTCTACGTGCTTCGGCGAGCGTGCCGCGCATCTCCATCGTCGCGAGCAGTCGAAACAACTCCGCTAGTTGCGGCGCGGGCGGCTGGGCCGCCACGACTGGCAACGCAAGATTCAGTGTGACCAGCCGCCGGTTCAGCCGCAACCGCTCCGCATCTGCCGTGACGGTCGCGCGAAAGCGCTCCGGCTCCAGCGCTCCTGCGTTTGCCAGCACGCCATCGAGACTGCCGTGTATCGCCAGCCACTTGGCCGCCGTCTTTGGTCCGACGCCAGCCACGCCGGGAATATTGTCTGCGGTGTCGCCGACCAACGCCAAGTAGTCGGCGATCTGTTCCGGCCGCACGCCGAACTTCTCTCGCACCCCCGCCGCGTCGAGCACGCGCCAACCAAGTTTTGGGTTAGCCGACGGCGGTGGGAGCAAGATTTTCACGCGCTCGTCCACGACTTGGGCGAAATCCTTGTCCGAGCTAACGATCAACACCTCGTGCCCCGCCCGTGCTAATGCGACCGCTTGTGACGCCAGCAAGTCATCGCTCTCGACGCCTTCCACCTCGATGCCCGCACCGCCCATCGCGCGGGTCAGCGCCTTGAGCGGCGCGATTTGTTTTTCCAATGCCTCTGGCATCTCCGCGCGCTGCGCTTTGTATTCCGGGTGCAGCGCGAGCCGGTCCTGCGCGCCACCTAGGTCGAAAAACACCAAGGTACCGGCGGGCCGTTCCTGGTCAGCGAGCATCCACAGCGACTTCACCCAGCCGTGCAGCGCACCCGTCGGAAACCCATCCGCACGCGTTAGCTCCGGCAGCCCGTGAAAGCAGCGGTAAGCGAGGTTGAAACCGTCAACGAGGAGCCATTTGGCCATACAGGCAAGTGAGGACGCCGCAGCGTCTCCAAGCAATCCGCAATCTCACGGCTGCTCCATTTCTGCGGGCGGAAACTTCTCGTTGAGAAAATCCTGCAAGATCAGCGTCGCCGCGCGGGAGTCCACAATGCCGCTGGCCCGAACCGCCCTGCGCTGCTTCTTCGGGATGCTCTCCTCCGCCTCGTGGGAAGTGAGTCGCTCGTCTACCAGATGCACGGGCAGGCCGAGCACAGTGCGCAGCTTTGCGGCAAATAGCTCGGACTCCTTGGCCTTTGGACCGGCGGTGTCGTCCATATTGAGCGGGTGGCCCAGTACGAGCGCGGTCGCACGGCGCGCACGGACGACGGCGACTAGCGCCGCCTCACGCGCCGCCGCGTCGGACTGCGTGAGCGCGGGCAGCGGGGTCGCCACGCCGAGGTCGTCGCCGAACGCCAATCCGATGCGTCGCGTGCCAAGATCAATGCCAACGAAACGCATAAGAGTGTTCGTACCTCACAGCCAGCGCGCTCCGTCTTTCATGATTTCGATGCGCTTGAGCAGCGCCTTAATCTCCTGCGCACGCCCCTTGGGACAGACAAGTGTGGCGTCAGGCGTGTGGACGACGATGAGGTCGTCCGCACCGAGCACCGCGACAAGATGCCCACCCTCGGCAAACACCAAATTGCCACGCCCCTGCTCGACCAGCGCGCACCCGCGCGTAACATTGCCGTGCGCGTCGGGTGCACAATGTTTCACGACTGCTGGCCACGCGCCCACATCGTCCCAGTCGAAGGTGGACGGCAGTACAACGACGTTGTCCGACTTCTCCAGCAGCGCATAGTCCACAGAAATTTTCGGCAGTGTTGGGTAGATTTTTTTTAGCACCTGTGCGAGTGGGCGACCCGCTGCGAGCGCGCTACGCACGGGCGCGAGGCCAGCGTGCAACTCCGGCGCGTGGCGCGCCAGCGCGGCCTCCACCACCGGCACACCCCAGAAAAACATTCCCGCGTTCCAGACATAGTCGCCGGCCGCGAGGTATTTCTTGGCGACCGTGAGCGCGGGTTTTTCCACAAAACGCCGCACATGGAAAACCGTCTGTCCATCAAATTTTTTCCAGGCTGTTCCGCGTTGGATGTAGCCGAAGCCCGTCGCCGGTTCTGTCGGCGTGATGCCAATGGTTGCCATCACCGACGCGGACTCTGCCGCCGCAAACGCGGCCCGGAGATCGGCCGCATAGGCGCGAGTGTCGTGGATCACGTGGTCAGCCGGCAGCACCGCGAATACCCCGTGTGGGTCACGCGCGCCCACAAGCGCCGCCGCTAGTCCGACCGCCGCCGCCGTGTCGCGCCCGACCGGCTCGGCCACGATGTTGGCCGCAGGCAGGCGGAATTTTTTGCACACCGACGCTACGCCCTTCGCCTGCGCAGCGCTGGTGATGACAAAGATGTTTTTTGCCGGTGCGAGCGGGCGCACGCGATCAAGCGTCTGCGCGAGCAGCGGTATCGTGCCGACAACCGGCAACAGGTGTTTGGGCCGGTGCGCACGGCTCTGCGGCCAAAACCGCTCCCCCTTGCCCCCGGCGATGATAACGATGAAACGTGGTGACATCGTCAGTGAGTCTGCCAAGCCGGGCAGCTGGGGCAATGGCATTTTGGGTAGGGAGCCACTCAGTGGCGTCCTAACCCGCGCCAAAGACGCTCTTTCCTTGCGCGCAGCGTGCTTGGGTCGTTTGTTGCGCGTTACATGGCCGTAGAACTCTCTCCCGCCGAACTCACCCGCTACAGTCGGCACCTGCTGCTGCCAGAGGTGGGCTTGGCCGGGCAGGTAAAATTGAAAGCTGCGCGTGTGCTTGTCGTTGGCGCGGGCGGGCTCGGCAGCCCGGCTGCCCTCTACCTCGCCGCCGCCGGCGTCGGGACAATCGGGCTCGCCGATTTCGATTTTGTCGAGTCGCACAACCTCCAGCGACAGCTCCTCCACGACGACACCACCGTGGGCCAGCCCAAGACCACCTCCGCCGCCGCCCGTCTGCGCGCGACTAACCCCCTCATCCACGTCATACCGCACGAGGGCCGCGTCACCGCCGCCAACGCCTTATCGCTTTTCGCCGCCTACGACGTGATCGTGGACGGGGCTGACAATTTTCCCACGCGCTACCTCGCGAGCGACGCCGCCGTGCTCGCGTGCCGCCCCCTCGTCTTTGGCAGCGTCCACCAGTTCGAGGGCCAGGTCGCAGTCTTCGCGCCGCACCTCGGCGGGCCGTGCCATCGCTGCCTATTCCCCGCTCCGCCGCCCGCCGGCGCCGTACCGAACTGCGGTGAGGCCGGTGTGCTCGGCGCACTCTGCGGCATCATCGGCTCACTGCAGGCGCTAGAAACCATAAAAATTCTCGTCGGCATCGGTACCCCGCTCATCGGCCGTTTACTCCTTGCCGACCTACTCGTGCCCGCCTTTCGCACACTGACTCTCGCCCGCGATCCCGCCTGCGCCGTGTGCGGCCAAGCCCCAACCATCCGCGACCTACGCACCGAAAATTACGACTTCGCCTGCACCGTTCCGCCCTCCCCCTTGTCCATGTCTAACTCAAACTCGTCCCCTCCCGATTGCCCGCTCGAAATCTCCGTCGAGGAAACGCAACGCCTCCTCGCTACGACGCCCGACACTGTCGCGCTGATCGACGTGCGCGAGCCGCACGAGCTGGCCATCTGCCGCATCCCCGCCGCCCAAGCCATCCCCATGCGCCAGATTCCTGAGCGCCTTGCCACCCTCCCTCGTGACAAACACCTCCTCATCCACTGTCACCATGGCGGACGTAGCCTGCGCGTGACAGAGTTCCTGCGTGCGAACGGCTTTCCAAACGTGAGCAACGTGGCTGGCGGCATCGCCGCGTGGGCCGAACGCATCGAGCCGAGCATGGCGCGCTACTGAGGTTTGTTGCCCCTATAGTAAGGATCTTCTGACCACTCTACCCTTCCGTCGCTCCATTTGCCTTGCGCGTCACGCGCCTGAAAACGTCCGATCATGTCAGCGTCGTCACCAACTCCACCCAACACTCCGTCACGGCCCAAGCTACGCAAGGTGATCACACCTGAAGCTGAGACTTCATAGCTTATGTCTTGTCTCCATGCATCATGTAGTTCGTTGTCATGGCCTTCTCTCGCTGGTAAAATCGCCAAAGCACTCGGCATGGGTTTGCCCCGATTTCTCGGACAGCGATTTTGGGGTGATTTAGTTTAGGTGGGATTCAAAATGGATGGGGCTGGCGTAGCCAAGGCTGGAATGCAGGCGACGGCGGTTGTAGAAGCC
>CAIQKQ010000039.1 GCA_903872425.1 uncultured Opitutia bacterium
GATGCTCACGGACAGCCGGGTCAGCCGCTTCGTCGATGACTTTGCGCGGCAGTGGCTGCAACTGCACCGCGTGGGCATGTTCCCGCCGGACAAAAAGCTCTATCCTACTTACGACCCGTGGCTTGAAACCAGCATGCGCTCCGAGCCGGTGGAGTTTTTCCGCGAGATGTTTTCCAAAAACATGCCCATCGAAGGGTTCATCGATTCCGAGTGGACCACGGCCAACGCTAGGCTCTGCGATTTCTACGGACTGCCGGAGCCGAAGACAGGCGGCTTCCAGCGCGTTTCGCTCAAGCCCGAGGATCATCGCGGCGGTCTGCTGACGATGGGGGCGGTGCTCGGACTGACCTCAGACGGCACGCGTCATCGCCCGGTCCACCGCGGCGTGTGGGTTAGCGAAACAATCTTCGGCAAGACTCCCCCGCCTCCTCCGGCCAACGTTCCCGCCATCGAACCCAATACGCCACAAAGCCCCAAGGCGACTATCCGCCAGAAGCTGGAAGCACACGCCACAAACGCCAACTGCGCCGCCTGCCACGCGAAAATCGACCCGCTCGGCCTCGCCTGGGACAACTACGATGCCATCGGGCAGTGGCGCACTCATGAAAAGGTCGGGGCGGGCCTTGGGGCGGACCCCTTGGTCAATCCTTCCGGTGCCATGCCCGATGGCCATGCCTTCAAAGATGCCATCGAGTTCAAACGCCTGCTGCTCGGAGACCGCGACAAGTTCGCCCGCGCCTTCATCGAGCACCTTTGCACCTACGGCCTCCGCCGCGTGCTCACCTTTGACGACCAGGACGACCTCAACGCCATCCAAGCCGAAGCAAAGAAATCCAGCTACCAAATCAAAGACATCGTCCGGGCCGTGGCTCTGTCCGACCTGCTGAGAAAGCGCTGAAGAGCACCTCCAGCACTCCAGCGAAACACCACTCAAGAACTAACAACCAAGAACCAACAACATCTATGAACATCCAAACCCAATCCTGGCTCATCAACCGCCGCCACGCTCTCAAGGCGCTGGGCAGCTTCATTTCACTGCCCATGCTCGAGTGCATGGTGCCGCTCCGAGCAGCGGAAAAAGCCGCCGCCAACACGCCAAGACGCAGCGCCTTTATCTACATCGCCAATGGCGTTCACTCGCTGAACTACCAGATCCTGAAAGAAGGCAAGGACTACCAGTTCTCCCGCTCGCTGAAGCCACTGGAGAAGCACCGGGATGTCATCACGCCCATCAGCGGGCTGCATCACCCGGGAAGCCTCAGTCATCACCACAACTGCATCAGCATTTTCCTGACCGGCGGGAAGCTCGGCCCCTCGGACCGCAACACCATCTCGGTGGACCAAAAGATGGCCGAGATCACCGCGCCGCACACCCGTTACCCTTCGATGGAGGTCGCCATCACGCAGGATTCGCTCGCTTGGACCGCCGATGGCGTGCGGTTGCCTGCGCTGCGTCGTTGCAGCGAGATCTTCGCCTCACTCTTCGAGGAACCGAAAGGCGGCAAAACAGCCCAAAGGAGAGCGCTGCGCAGCAAAGGCAGCGTGCTGGACGCCAACCTCGCGGAAGTGCGCCAGCTCGAGAAAAAGATGGGCTCGGAAGACAAAGGCCGCATGGAGCAATACCTCACCTCCGTCCGCGAGGCCGAGATTCGCACGCGGCGGGCCGATGCGTGGCTCGACACGCCGCTCCCCGCCGTTTCCGACGCGGATCGCAAACGCACCAACCGCGACATCGCCGCGACCATGGCGGGTGATTATTTCCGCACCGTCTATGACCTCATGGTGCTCGCCTTCCAGACCGACGTGACCCGGGTGGCCACCTTCAGCCTCGGTGGCGAGGGAAACGCCATTCCCATTCCTGAAATCGGCGTCACCGAGACTCGCCATCAGCTCAGCCACCACGGCGGCGATGCGGGCTACATGGAGAAGCTCACCAACTACGACACCTTCGCCATCGAGCAGTTCAGCTACTTCCTCACCCGGCTCGCCGAGACCAAAGACCTCAGCGGCAAGCCGCTCCTCGGTTCCACGATGGCGCTCTTTGGCAGCGGCATGTCCTACGGCCACAGCCACGGCAACGCCAACCTCCCGCTTGTGCTCGCCGGAGGTTCCGACCTCGGCCTGAAGCACGGCAGCCATCTCGACTTCAACAAATCAGCCAAAGACTTCCAAGGCTACACACTCGGCTCCGACGGCGCACTCACCACCGCCCACTACGGCGCCGTCACGGCCCGCGAACCCCGCTCGGCGGAGTCCCAGGCCAACTGCCAGCTCCTCGGCCGCCGTCTGGCCGAATGGGTCGCCGTTTATTTCCACGGGCGCAGGGACCAGCACCCGGGGCAGCATCTGGCCGCACGCCTGGGACCGGGTTGAGCGTCTGCGGCACCCGAAGGGACGCTCCCCGATGGGTTCCGGACCTCCGGCGAGGCGGCGGCC
>CAIQKQ010000040.1 GCA_903872425.1 uncultured Opitutia bacterium
CAAGGTGGCAATGAAGTTGCGCGAGGCAGCGTGGCGCATGTGGGAATCGGCGAAGTGTTTGTGGTTGCGGGGCAGTCGAACTCGGCAAATCATGGCGAGGAGAAGCAGACGACGACGACGCGGAGAGTGGCGTCGTTCGACAGCAAGGCGTGGCGCATCGCGGATGATCCACAGCCTGGGGCGAGCGGTGGTGGCGGCAGTTTCGTTCCGCCGTTCGCGGATGCGGTGGTGGCGAAGGAAAACGTGCCTGTGGGAATCATCTCGTGTGGGATCGGTGCGACGAGTGTGCGCGAGTGGTTGCCGAAAGGCGCGACGTTTCCCAATCCACCGACGCTCGTGAGTCGCGTGGAGCAGCTTCCAAGCGGCGAGTGGGCCAGCAAAGGCGCAGCGTATGAGGCGTTCATCGCGCGAATGAAGTCCTTGGGGCCGCAGGGCTTCCGCGCCGTGCTCTGGCATCAGGGCGAGAGCGATTCGAATCAAAAGGACGCCACTCGCACCTTGTCGGGGAATCTCTACCGCGAATTTTTGGAGAAGATCATCCGCGACTCGCGCCGCGACATCGGCTGGAGCGCACCGTGGTTTGTGGCGCAGGCGAGTTATCACGTCCCCGGCGATGAAGGCAGCGACGACATCCGCGCCGCGCAAGCCTCGCTTTGGAAAGATAGCCTCGCGCTCGAAGGTCCCGACTCCGATGCGTTGAAAGGCAAACTCCGCGAGCGGGATGGCAAAGGCGTTCACTTCAGCGGCGAGGGCTTGCGCGCTCATGGAGCGAAGTGGGCCGAGGAGGTGCTCCCTTGGCTCGCCAAACAATGGACAGAGCCGCGCCAGGCAAACGACGGCACGGAGTGGACCGATTTTGCGCAGCTTCCCCAGACCCACAGCCTAGGATGGGTGAGCGCGAATGTACAAACGAAGGACACGAAGAGCTGGAACGGCGTGCTAGACGAGGCGAAGTGGGGCTCGCCTGATCCGCAGCAGGTGCTGAGTCGCAACTGGGATTGGAAAGTGAGCGAGGCGCAGTGGCACGAGGCGGTGAAACAGAAAGGTGAAGGCAAGCGCGAGGAGGTGCGTTTTGATCTCTGGCTGCCGAAGGACCTCCAAACCGCTCGCGGCATCGTCGTCATGTCCGGCCACGGCAGCGGTGAAGCCCTCTTCAAGCACGCTGAACTGCGAAAGCTCGCGCAGGAATTGCAGCTCGCGTTGTTTAAGTTCACCGGCAATCCGATGCAGCGCGGCTTCTGGCCTCAAAGCCTGCTTTTCGAGCGCTTGCGCCAGTTGGGCGAGAAAAGCGGCCATCTCGAGCTGCAGCACGCGCCGCTCTTTCTCTACGGTCACTCGAACGGCACCGGCTTCTCCGCCATTTTCACGTCGTATGTGCCGGATCGCGTTTGGGGCTGGGTTTCGATGCGTCCGGGCATCACGTTTCAAGTTTATCAGCCCGGAGCCGCGCAAGTCCCCGGCCTCGTCATCTTCGGCGAGGACGACCCCTTCCTAGCGCGGCCCTCCAAGGAAGAGAATCTCGCCGTGGTGCCCGCACTGCGAAAAAACCATCGCGCCCTCTGGAACATCGCCGTCGAGCCCAAGACCGGACACGGCCCCGGCGAGAAGACCTGGCCGCTCGTCTTCAGCTTTTTACGCCACACCTTCACCGCCCGCGTTCCCACCGATGCCGACGCGAAAAACGGCCCCGTGAAGCTGCAACCGCTCACCCTCGAAAGCGGTCACCTCGGCCAAAACTGGCAAACGCAGCCCGGAGGCTATCAAACGCTCCCCACCGCGCCCTTCGTCGATTTCACCGGCGATAAATCTACCGCCTCCTGGCTCCTCAATGCGACCTACGCGGCGGACTGGCAACAGTTTCAGAGCACGGGCGAGATCAAAAAGTAGAAGATACGCATGAACCGCCGTCCCCTCATCGCCAGCACCGCAGGCACGCTCGGTGGGGCTTCTCTTCCACACCCCAAGAGCACCCCGCCTCAGCACCGACACCTTTTAATCCCACCTGCAATTACTCCATGAAACTCCTCAACATTCTGACTGCGCTCCTGCTCACTTCACCCGCAGCGCTCCACGCCGCCGACACCTTTCTCGTCGAAAACGGCCACGCTCGTGCGGAGATCGTCATCGCAGAAAAGCCGCTGCGCACGGTGAGGCTTGCAGCGCAGGAGTTGCAGGATGGGATTCATAAAATCAGCAGCGCGCGATTGCCTATCGTCACACAGCCGACCTCGGGAGCGGTGCATGTGTTCGTGGGGCAGAGCGAGCACACAGATAGACTCAAAGTCACGGCGGAGGGTTTGCAGCATGGCGCGTTTCGCATGGTTTCGGGTACGGATTGGCTGGCGCTCATTGGCGAGGACACGGAGTTCACGCCCATTGAGCCATGGGCGAAAAACAATGCGGAAATTGTCAGCGGCAAGACTCAAGGTGAGTGGGAAAAAATAACCGGCGCGCTTTGGGGGGCGCCCAACATCCTGATGTATAAAAGTCGCTTTTCCCTGCCGGGCGAAACCGGTAGGCCAACGGCTCAAGCTGAGGAGAAGCCTGTGCCGCTGCAGATGTGGGACCACGATGAGCGCGGCTCGTTTAACGCCGTGACTGGATTTCTGCACCGCCTCGGCGCGCGTTGGTATTTGCCAGGTG
>CAIQKQ010000041.1 GCA_903872425.1 uncultured Opitutia bacterium
CCCGTTTTTCATGTAGTCGGCGGGCGGGACTATTATTCGCACCTGCCGGGATATCATCGCGCTTCGCGCTTAGCGGGACCCACGCCCGCGGAGACGCCGATCACGAAGGATCCGGTTCACGAGCGCCTGGAGGCTTTTCGCGCGGAAAACGTTTTCGTCGGACCACATAATCGATCCGACGTCGAGGCCGGTTTCGCGCAGCTCGATTTTGCTGCGGCCGCGCGGCCGGTGGGCGATGAGGGAATCGCCGAGAACGGTTCCCAGCTAGCTGCTTTGTGCCGCGCGCATAGCGTGAATCACCTCGTTTACGTGGGCTTTGCTATCAACTGGTGCTTGCTGATGGCGCCCGGCGGCATGGTAGACATGAAGCGTTATGGTGTGATGTGTTCGACCATTCGTGACGCGGTGACGGCCGTGGAAAACCGCGAAACGGCGCGCGACGAACGCGAGAAACAACAGGCCTTGTGGCGCGTCGCGCTGGAATTTGGTTTTGTCTTTGAGGTCGATAATTTCATCGGTGCACTCGCGACGTCGCGCTGAATCCGATTTGAAAACAAGATGAACCCCGAATTTCGTCCTCGTCCTATGCCCGGTCTTGGCCTCGCCGCTATCGGAGTAGAAGAAGAGGCGCTCGTCCTCGAGGTCCTGCGGAGCAAGGCGTTGTTTCGCTACGCTGGGCTGGATCTGACCGTGCCGCCCACGATGACGGCACGTTTGGAAAAAGAATTTCGCGAAGCCATCGGTATCGACTATGCGTTGGCGGTGAGCAGCGGCACGGGTGCGTTGGAAGTTGCGATGGCGGCCGCGGGCATTGGGCCGGGCGACGAGGTGATAGTCACGGCGTGGAGTTGGATCGCGTGCTTCACGGCAATTGTGCGCGTGGGCGCGCGGCCGGTGCTGGCTGAGATTAATGACACACTTAATCTCGACCCGGCAGAGATTAAGCGGCTGACGACGCCGCGTACGCGTGCGGTGCTAGTGATTCACTACCAAGGCGTGCCCGCCGAAATGGAACGCATCCAACTCGAAGCGCACCGTCGCGGTCTGTTTGTGATCGAGGATTGCGCGCAGGCCATTGGGTCAAGCTACCGTGGTCGCAAAGTCGGCACTTGGAGCGATATCGCGACCTTCAGTTTTCAGGCGAATAAAACTATGACCTCGGGTGAAGGCGGCATGGTCGTCACACGCGACGGCTGGCTCTACGAACGCGCGGTACGGTTTCACGATCTGGGCAACTATCGGCCTTACCACGCCGCGATTCGGCCAGCAACGGGCGAGGCTTTTGCGGGCGAACAATTTCGCATGTCGGAACTCACCGCGGCGGTCGCGCTCGCGCAGTTGCGCAAGCTCGAGACCCTGCGCGCGCATTGTCGGGCGCTGCACGAGCGGATCACTACGCGCGTCGCTAGCTTGCACGGACTTACGTTGCGGCGCAGTCCGGATCCGGCGGGCGATTTTGGCTTCGAGCTGTATTTGTTTTTGGCCGATGCCGCCCAAGCGACAGCGTTCCGTGAGAAGCTCGACGCGCGCAACGTGAATTGCGGTCAACGCACCGGCACTTATCCGCAGTATCACCGGGATTACGTAAAAAATGGCCGCGCGCATGCGCCCAGTGCGTCGCCGTTTCGTGGACTCCAGCCCTGGCCCGCGCCTGGTTACCGCGCGGAAGATTTCCCGCGCACCGAGGAACTCACGCGGCGCTTTGTCGCGATTCCGCTCGGCTGGCTTTATACTATAGATGACGCGGATCACATCGCCGACTCGATCATCACTGTACACCAAGAACTGTTTCTTGCTTTATAATTCCATGTTTAACCCCGTGCCGCCGCTTCGCCCCATTTTAATTTTCAGCTTCGTGGTTGCTACGGCGGGCGCTGCGGGCGTGCAGAAAAATATTTCGTTCAACGAGCACATCCGCCCCATTCTCGCGGACAACTGTTTCGCCTGCCACGGCGCCGACGCCGGCCACCGCAAAGCCAAACTCCGCCTCGATCAAGGCGCCGAGGCGCTTGCGTCGCGTGAAGGTATTCGCGCCTTTGCGCCCGGCGACCTCGCCGAGTCGGAAGCGTGGCAACGTATCCTGAGCGATGATCCCGAAGAAGTCATGCCGCCGCCCGATTCGCACAAGCTTCCGCTCAAGCCCGAGCAACGCGCCTTGATCAAGCGCTGGATCGAGCAAGGCGCCGTCTATCAAAAGCACTGGGCTTACGAACCCATCACTCGCCCCGATTTACCCAAGGCCGCCGGCGGCGCGAAAACCAAAGACGCCGCGATCGATCGCTTCATCGGCGCTAAGCTCGCCGATAAAAAACTCAAGCTCGCGCCCGAGGCTTCGCGCGAGGTGCTCTTGCGCCGCCTCACGCTTGATCTCACGGGCCTGCCGCCGACGCCGCAGGAATTGGATGCGTTTCTGAAGGACCGCGCGCCCGATGCCTACGACCGCGTCGTCACGCGTTTGCTCGCCTCGCCGCGCTACGGGGAACACTTCGCTCGTTACTGGCTCGACCTCGTGCGCTACGCCGACACCCACGGCCTCCATCTCGACAACGTCCGCAACCTCTGGCCCTACCGCGATTGGGTCGTGTCGGCGTTTAACCGCAATTTATCTTACGACCAATTCACCCTCGAACAACTCGCCGGCGATCTGCTCCCGCATCCGCGTATCGATCAACTCGTCGCCACCGGCTACAACCGCTCGCATCTCACGACTTCCGAAGGCGGCGCCATCGAGGCTGAAGCCGAGGCGCGCAACACCGGGGACCGCGCCGACACTACCGCCGCCGTTTGGCTCGGTCTCACGGCTAACTGTGCGTCGTGTCACGACCACAAATTTGATCCTCTCACCCAGCGCGAGTACTACGAGTTAGGCGCGTTCTTCAAAGGCCTCGCGGACCGTTGTTGGGATGGAAACATCCCCAAGCCCGGCCCGATCGTTTTGCTCGCTAACACCGAGCAGCAAGCGCGCATCGAGGCGATCGCCCGCGAACTGCCTCCGTTGCAGGCGGCGCTTTCTGCCCGAGCCCAGATGTTGCCGATGACTTTGCCTGCTCCCGTCGCCGAAGCCGAGAAACCCGCGACGCTGAGCAACGCCTCTGCGGATAAATCGGAGAAAAAATCAGAGTCCCCGCCGATCACCTACGAAGTCGTTTGGGCTGAGGATGGCGATATGCCCGTGGCTGCTAATTTCGGCGCTCCCGCGCTCGCCGGCGAATGGCGCTCCGGTCCGGCCGTCCCTGTAGTCAGCGGCCAACGCGCCTTGCGCCTCGAAGGCGCGGTGAACGAGCGTATCTTCACGTTTGCCACCGGCGAAACACCACTCGTGGTGAATCAGCAGGTAGTCGCCTTCGTGTATTTTAATGCCGATCCGGCTCGGGCGCCGCGCGCGGTGAGTCTTGAATTTGTCTCGGCCGAAAAAACCAAGCGCTACGTCTGGGGTGATCCCGCTGCGCTGCGCCCATCAGCTGATGGCGACGTCGTCGTGGGACCGCTGCCGCCGGCCGGAGCTTACGCGCGACTGGAGATTCCGGCGCTGGCCGCCGGTCTCGCCAGTAAAAAAGCCTATCGCGGTCTGCGTCTCAGTCAAAGCGATGGCGCTGCGTGGTGGGATCACGCGGGCACGACGTGCACGAGCGCCAAGGCCCTCGATGATCCGCTCCTCACTAAGAGCGCGTGGGTGCGCTTCATGCAGTCGAATGCCCGCGACGTCACGACGGTGCCGTTGCCCAACGATATTGTTTTTCTCCTCGGTCTTTCCTCCACCCAGCAAAACGACGCCGAGAAAAAGCGACTCGAGGATTATTATCGCGACTACATCTACGGTCCGACGCGTGGTGCGCTAGAGCCCGAGGTCCACGCCGTGCGTCGTCTCCTAGCCGAGCAGGTTCACTACGAACTTACCCTCGATGCTTCGTTGATCGCGCGCGAGCTCCCTGAGCCGCTTCCTGCGCACATTCTTATCCGCGGCCAATACGACAAACCCGGCGAACGCGTCCAACCGGCTACGCCTGCGTTTCTGCCGCCGCTCGTCGCTCGTGGCCCGCGCGCCAGCCGACTCGATCTCGCCCATTGGCTCGTCGACCCGAAAAACCCGTTGCCCTCGCGCGTGGCAGTGAACCGTTTTTGGCAACAGCTCCTCGGCGCCGGGCTCGTGCGCACGCCGGGCGATTTCGGCGCGCAGGGCGATCCGCCCACGCATCCCGCATTGCTCGACTGGCTCGCGAGCGAATTCATGACGAGCGGTTGGGATGTGAAACATCTCGTCCGCCTCATCGTGACTTCGCGCACGTATCGGCAGGATTCACGCGTCGACCCCTCGCTCCTCGAACTAGATCCCGCCAATAAACTCCTCGCTCGTGGCCCGCGTATCCGGCTCGACGGTGAAGTTCTCCGCGATCAAGCCCTCGCCGTGAGCGGCCTTCTCCGTCCGGAAATTGGTGGACCACCTGTGCGGCCTTACCAGCCGATTAACATCTGGGAGCCCGTCGCTTTCGGCGGTAGCAACACCAAGAGCTACGTTCAAGACCACGGTGACGCTTTATATCGCCGCAGTCTTTACACTTTTTGGAAACGGACCGCGCCCGCCCCAGCGATGTCGACTTTCGATGCGCCTTCGCGTGAAAATCTCTGTGTCGTCCGTGGTCGATCAAATACGCCGATGCAAGCCCTTGCACTCATGAACGACGTGCAGCATTTCGAGGCCGCCCGCGCGTTTGCTGAGCATCTCCTCGCTCAACCAGGCGATGACGGCCAACGCCTTACTCTTGCGTTTCGCTCGGTGACGGCCCGCAGTCCCGACCGCACTGAACGGGCCTTGCTCGCCGAAGCCCTCGTCACGCACCGCACGCACTTCGCCGCTGATACATCGGCCGCCGCTAAAATTCTCACCAACGGCGAAGCAAAAGCAGCCGCCTCGCAGCCCGCCCCTGAAATCGCCGCTTGGACCTTGATCGCTAATCTCATCCTTAATCTCGACGAAGCCGTCACCCGCAACTGAGCCCGCCATGAATCCGTGTCACGATTACTTGAACCAACTCACGCGCCGGCAATTTTTCGCGGGCGCCGGTCTCGCCATGGGTGGCGTCGCCCTCAACTTGCTCGCGCCCCGCTTGCGCGGCGCCGTCACGGCGGAGGCCGACGCGCGCATTCATCCGGCGTTGCCAGGCTTGCCGCATTTCGCGCCGAAGGCGAAGCGCGTCATTTACCTGCACATGAACGGCGGGCCTTCGCAGCTCGACACGTTTGATTACAAACCCGGCCTCCAGTCCCAGTTTAACGTCGAGCTACCCGACTCGATCCGCGCCGGCCAACGCATCACGACGATGACGAGCGGGCAGGCCAAGTTTCCCGTCGCGCCTTCGATTTTTAAGTTCGCGCAACACGGTCGCAGCGGCGCGTGGGTCAGCGATTTGCTCCCGTGGACCGCGAAGCTTGTGGACGACATCGCTATCGTGCGCTCCGTTCACACTAACGCCATTAATCACGATCCGGCCTGCACTTTTCTCATGACTGGCAGCGAAATCCCCGGAAAAGCTAGCATCGGTTCGTGGATCTCCTACGGCCTAGGGAGTGAGAATAACGACTTGCCGGCCTTCGTTGTGCTCACACCAAAATTTTCTTCCAAGGTCTCCGCGCAGGCGTTGTTCACTAGGATGTGGAGTAGCGGATTTCTCCCCGGCGGGCACAACGGCGTGGCGCTGCGAGCGCAGGGCGACCCGGTGTTGTTCTTGGAAAACCCCAACGGCGTCGATGCCACCACGCGCCGCGCTATGCTTGATGGTCTCGCCAAGTTCAACCACCACGCGCAGGCGCGCCACGGCGATCCCGAGACGCTCAACCGCATCGCGCAATATGAGATGGCTTTTCGCATGCAGACGAGCGTGCCGGATCTCACCAACTTCGCCGACGAATCGCCCGCGACGCTCGATCTTTACGGGCCCGACGTAAAGACGCCCGGCTCGTTTGCCGCGAGTTGCTTGCTCGCGCGCCGCATGGCCGAGCGCAACGTGCGCGTGGTGCAAATCCTCCATCGCGGCTGGGACCAACACGGCAACTTGCCCGGCGATCATCGCCTCCAGTGCCTCGACACGGATCAAGCCTGCTACGCGCTCGTCACCGATTTGAAGCAACGCGGCTTGCTCGACGACACGCTCGTCGTCTGGGCCGGCGAATTTGGCCGCACGGTTTATTCGCAGGGTACGCTCACGCAGACCAATTACGGCCGCGATCATCACCCGCGTTGCTTCAGCGTGTGGGTCGCGGGCGGCGGCGTGAAAGGCGGCGTCGTCCACGGCGAGACCGACGATTTTTCCTATAACATCGTCCGCGATCCCGTAAGTCTCTATGATCTCAACGCCACGCTGCTTCACTGCCTCGGCGTCGATCACAGCCGGTTCACGTTCAAAGCCCAGGGCCTCGATCAACGTCTCACCGGCGTCGAGCCCGCGCGCGTCGTACGCGAGATTTTGGCGTGAGTTAAAGCAAACGTTTCCGCTGCCATGTCTCGCGTGGGCGATCGCCGTTCAAGGAGCGGGACGCTCCGCCCAGACTTGCGCGAGGTGGACGAGCACTTCGGCGGATTTTTCCATGTCTTGGAGGCTGACCCATTCGCGCGGACTGTGGACCTCGTGCATGCCGACGAACAGATTGGGCGTGGGCAGGCCGCGGGCAGTGAGGTTGGAGCCGTCGGTGCCGCCACGGATGGGATTCGAGATGGGCGTGAGGCCGGCGCGACGCAGGGCGGTGCGGGCGTGGACGAGGGGACGCGGATCTTTTTCTAGGCCGTAGCGGAGGTTGCGGTATTGCTCGGTAAACGTGAGGGCGAAGCGCGCGCGTGGTTCGGCGGCGCGAAGCTCAGCGGTGAGTTTTTCGAGCAGGGCGCGATGGGCGGCGAGACCGGAGAGTTCAAAGTCGCGGAGGATGAGGCGCACCGTGGCGAGTTCGGCGGTGCCGGTGACTTCGACAGGATGAATGAAGCCCGCGCGGCTCGTGGTGCGCTCTGGCGAAAGTTCGGCGGGGAGGGCGGCGAGCCAGCGTGCGGCGAGACGGAGCGCGTTGACCATGACGTCCTTCGCCCAGCCGGGGTGCGAGGCGACACCTTGGATCTCGAACGTGGCGGCGTCGGCGTTGAAGGTCTCGTCGTCGATCTCGCCGGGCGACTCGCCATCGAGCGTGTATGCGGCCTCGGCTCCGAGTTGAGCGAGGTCGAGGTGATTCATGCCGGTGGCGATTTCTTCGTCGGGGCTGAAGCAGAGGCGGATTTTCCCGTGGGGGATTTCGGGATGGAGCAACAAATGGCGCGCGGTCGCGAGGATGACGGCGACGCCGGCTTTATCATCGGCGCCGAGGAGAGTTTTGCCGCTGGCCGTGATGACATCGTGGCCGAGCGCGGTGCGCAGTCGCGGGGAATTTTCGAGCGTGAGCGTCTGCGTAGGATCATCGGGCAACACGATAGGTTGGCCGGCGTAGGCGCGATGGACGAGGGGCAGGGCGGCGCCGGGGAGATTGGTGGCGGTATCGACGTGGGCGCACCACGCGACGACGGGCACGGGATGGACGACGGTGGCGGGAATGGCGGCAAGGACGAAACCGGCCGGTGTGAGCGTGACCTCGCTGGCGCCGAGCGTGCGGAGTTCCGTTTCGAGCAAGCGCAGGAGCTTCCATTGGCCTGGAGTACTCGGCGTCGTCGGGGCGGAGGCATCGCTGCGTGTGTCGATCTGGACGTAGCGCAGGAAACGCGCGAGGAGGTCGGCGGAGTCGATCATGGAACGGATATTCAGCCAACGTGCACAGCCCGACAAACAGAAAGGCGCAGCCGGTGAGCTGCGCCTGAGTGAAAGAGTCGCGCGAGGTGGCGACGGAGTTGGATTATTTCTTCACGCTGAAGCTGACGGAGTAGACGGTTTTTTCCCACATGACTTTGAGGGTGCCGGTGTCGTCAGGGTTTTTGTCGAGGGCGAGCGTGAGTTGGTCGACGGAGGTTTCGAGGGTGCCTTTGGTCAGGGGCACGCGGGCGAGGTCGTTTTTCTCGTCCACGGGGACGCCCCATTTGCCGATGTTGGTACTGATCGCCAGTTGGGTGGCGCCGGTCTCTGAGGGAACAAGATAGAGCGTATAGGCACCGGCGGGCACGGAGGTCTCGCCAAAGACGAGGGCTTTTTGCGTGAGCAGTAAGGTGGCTTCGTCGGCGCCGAGGCGATCGGCTTTGCCCCAGGCGACGAGGCCGCCCCAGATTTTGCGCAGTTCGCCGGTTTTGGGGTCTTTGGAAAACGGCCGGCCGTAGGTGATGGAGACCAGGGTGACGTTGGGGCGCGTACCGTAACGAGCGTAAATGCTTTCGTGCGGACTGGTGCGTTTTTGTTGGGCGGCGAGGGGGAGCGAGCCGACGACGAGCGCGGCGAAGGCGAAGACAAGCGAGACGATTTTTTTCATGGAGGGAGACTTTTGGGTTGAGTGGATAGCGAACGACCTACGGGGAATACGACACGGTGCGGCGTGCGCGTGTCAATCGGCGGGCAGGGATTGACGCGGCGGGTGCGGTGCGGCCCGATGTGAGGCTATGGCGCGCAGTGTGGTTCTCGCAGGCACGGTGCGGTGTGAGCGTTGTCAGCTCCCACCGCGTTGGTGCGTGTGCGCGGGGCTCGGCCCGGTCGAGAGCGCGCTCGGCGTGGATGTGTTGATGCACCACCGTGAACAGTGGCGCCCGAGCAGCACGGGTAAATTGATCGAACGCGTCGTGAACGGGTCGCGAACGCACCTGTATCAGCGCGAGAAGCCGCGGGAACGGGCGGAGCTCGTGCGGTCGGGACGGGAGTTGTGGATTTTACACCCGCTAGGGGAGCCGCTGGATCGTATGACGCTGCCGCCAGCGGAGGACGTGCAGGTGTTGTTGCTCGATGGGAGCTGGGGCGAGGCCGCGGAGATGTTGCGCGCGGTGGAGCCGTGGGGCCGGCGCGTGAGTGTGCCGATGGCGGGCAAGAGCCGGTACTGGCTGCGCGAACAACAAGGGGAAGGAAAATTTTCCACGGTGGAGGCGTTGCTGGCGATCCTGGCGGCGCTGGGGCAGAGTGAGGCGGAGGCGCAATTGCGGCTGCATTTCGAGCTGCACGTGTATGCGAGCTTGTTGGCCCGAGGCCGAAAATGGCCGGCGGCGGAATACCTCGACGCGTCGCCGGTCAAGGCGGCTTTACCCGACTTTCTGCGACGGTTGATCGAGCCGAGGCGCGGCGCTCCGCACGTGGCGCGGAAGGCGCGGTTGGATGTGCAGGGCCAAGCGAACGCCGGCGAGACCACGTAACGTGACGCGATCAGGGGGGCGTGGATTTGCGATTGAGGAGTGGGCTGGAGCTGGGCTTGCTGGCTGACTTATGAAGTTACCCCAGTATCGAATTCTGTCTCGTGGGTTGAAGTGCGCGCTGCTGCTTACGGGCGTGGCGCTGTGGTCGATGCCTGCGATGCACGCGGCGGCCACGGCGGGTACACCAGAGGCCGCGGGATTTTCGTCCGAGCGCCTGAACCGGCTTGATGCCGTCGTGCAGGCGCAGATTGACCAAAAGCACATGGCGGGCGCGGTCGTCTACATCGCTCGCGATGGGAAGCCCGTGCATTTCCGTGGCTACGGCCTGCAGGAAATCGAGACCGGCAAGACGATGCCCACGGATGCAATTTTCCGTATCGCCTCGATGAGCAAGGCGCTCACGACGACTGCGATCATGATGCTCTACGAAGAAGGTAAATTCATGCTGCACGATCCCGTGTCGAAATTTATCCCGGCATTTGCGAAATCATCCGTGGCTGTGGCGCCGCCGGCGGGTTCACCGCCTGATGTTAAATTCGTCCTCGTGCCGGCGAAACGTCCGATCCAGATCCGCGATCTACTTACGCACACAGCCGGGTTGACCTATGGTGATGGTCTCGCGGTCGATCTCTATAAACAGGCGAAAGTTTACGGCTGGTATTTCGCCGACAAAGACGAGTCGATCGCTACGGTGATCGATCGCCTCGCGACGTTGCCGCTGCACGGCCAACCGGGTGAAACATGGCAGTATGGTTTCTCGCTCGATGTGCTCGGACGCGTGGTGGAAGTCGCCTCGGGCATGCCACTCGACCAGTTTTTCCAGCAGCGGATTTTCGGCCCCCTCAAGATGGTAGACAGTGGATTTTTCCTGCCCCCGGAGAAGGCCGCGCGACTTGCGCCGGTCTATGGTTACGAGAAGGGCGAACTGACCTTGCGCGAAAATTCGGCGAAGACCGATTACATCCAAGGTCCACGCAAATGTTTCTCTGGCGGTGCGGGCGTGCTCTCGACGACCGGCGACTACGCACGATTCTTACAGATGTTGCTTAATGGCGGCGAACTCGACGGCGTGCGCTTGCTCGGTCCGAAGAGTGTCGAGTTGATGCACGCTAACCACACGGGCGAAAAATACATGCACGACTCCAGCGCGTTTGGTCTCGGGTTCTGGGTGGACAACGATCTGGGCTTTTTCGGCGAACTCGGCACCGAGGGCGCTTATGGTTGGGGTAGCGCGTATTTCCCTCAATATGTCGTCGACCCGAAGGAGAAAATCGTGGCTATGCTGATGACGCAGTTGAAGCCGGCGGGCGGCCTCGACTTGAATCAAAAGTTCAAAGTCATGATGTATCAGGCGCTGATCGATTCGCGCAGCGCTAAGTAAGTTTCGGCCTCTCCTGCGCGGGTGAAGGGCAAAGACGTTCGTCCGCGAGGGCGGGCATCGAAGCCACACCCGCGTTTTTTTATTTTTGTGCGCGGATGGGGACGAGCAATGCGCCTAGTTTCTTGACGTTCGCGGCCTGAGCGGGATCGGCGGCGAGGTTGTGGGCCTCGGCGGGATCGGCGATTTCGTCGAAGAGTTGGGCGGCGGTGACTTCGCCTTTGGCGTTGGACCATTCGGTGTAGCGCCAGCGCTCGGTGCGCACGGAGTAACCGTCGCCGTTGTTGCCGCGGCGGACCTGGGTAAAGGCGGCGGGTTTGGCGACGTGCTGGGCGTCGTCGAGAACGGGGCGGAGGTCGGTGCCGTCGAGATAGGCGGGGCGGGGGAGACCGCTGAGGCCGGCGAGCGTCGGGTAGAGATCGACCATTTCAACGAGGGTTTGGGCGGTGCGGCCGTTGGCCTTGGCGCCCGGGGCGGCGATGATGAGCGGCACGCGGGTGCTGCGCTCGAAGAGACTTTGTTTTTGCCAGAGGCCGTGGTCGCCGAGGTGGTAGCCGTGATCGCTGGTGAAAACGATCACTGTGTTCTGCGCGAGGCCGAGGCGGTCGAGAGCGTCAACCACGCGGCCGAGTTGCGAGTCCATGAACGAAGTAGAGCCGTGATAAGCCTGGATGGCATCGCGTCGGAGCGCGTCGGTGAGTTTGCTTTGGGCGGCGTTGGCGCTGAGGTACGCAGCGGCGGGCGTGCGGTCGCGGTCGTTGTCGCTGAGCGTAGGCAAAGTGATTTTGTCAGTGGGGTAGAGCTCGAACCATTTTTTCGGGGCGACGTACGGCGTGTGTGGACGGTAGAATCCGACAGCGAGGAAGAAGGGCCGGGATTCGCGTTTGAAGCGTTCGAGTAAGCGGATAGCCTCGGTGGCGCCAACCCCATCGGTGTGATCGATGTCTTCGCCCTCGTCGTCGGCCAGCCAGCTCAACGTACCGCCGAATTGGCCGGGCTCGAGGGAGAAGATTTTATCGTGCTCTTCGCGGTCGCGGCCGCGCGGGTTTACGACCTGATCCCACGACGGGTAGTCGTCGAGGCTGGAGGTGCCGATGTCGAGCGGCACGCCGTAGTGGTAAAGTTTGCCGACGCGGGCGGAGAACCAGCCGTTTTTCTTAAATAACTGCGGGAGCGTGACGGTCTCCGGGATTTTTTCGCGGAAGTGCGAAGCGACGGGGCCTTTCAAACCGGGATTAGAAAGCACGCCGGTGGCGTTGGGGCGTCGGCCGGTGAGGAACGAAGAGCGGCTCGGCGAGCAGAGTGGAAATTGACAATACGCGTGCTCGAAGCGGACTCCGCGAGCGGCGAGGCGGTCGATGTTGGGCGTGAGCATGCCGGGCACGCCGTAGCTGCCGAGGTCGCAGTTGAGGTCATCGGCGATGAGGAAGAGAACGTTGAGCTTGGGC
Organism: uncultured Opitutia bacterium; assembly: GCA_903872425.1. Classification (GTDB taxonomy): domain Bacteria; phylum Verrucomicrobiota; class Verrucomicrobiia; order Opitutales; family Opitutaceae; genus CAIYUN01. The sequence continues at coordinate 12,119 of CAIQKQ010000041.1, forward strand.
GGCGTGGAGCTCACTGCTGCTGCGGCGAACCACGGCGCGAGAAAGACGAAGGCGGCGACGCGTGCGAGCGACGTCAGGGGGGGGTAAATGACGGAACGGAGCATGGCCGCAGTATGCGCAGAAGTGCCGGCGCGGCGAGACGAAAGACGCAGAGTAAACGCATGGGTTTAACGCAGTAATGGACTGCGACTGGGGCGTGCGCATACATCGAAGGGAAGCAGGCCGGTGCCGTGGTATTCGGCGTAGGTGAAGGCGGCGGTGAGGCGGTGTTGCGGGTCGTCGTAGATCGTTGTGAAGGAACCGCCGTAGAAATTGCGACCGCCGCCGGCGGTGCCGACGGTAAGCGTGACCTCCCCGTGGAGGCGGGGCTTGTACGTGACCGTTTCGACGATGTCGTCTGCGACTTTGGTTTTCGCGGCGAGGGTGGTGACGGCGGGAGCGGGGCGTTGGGCGACGGCGCGGGCGATGTAAGTGTCGAGGGCGATGCGCTCGGTGGGCGTTAGCGCGGCGAGACCCGCGGTGGCGACTTGGTCGGCGGTGCGGCGCGAGAGGAACGAACGGGAGAATGCGACGACATCGCCTTGACGCGCGACGGTAAGCTCACGGGCGACCTGGGTATCGAGCGCGGCGAGTTGTGCGCTGGTGAATCGGTGGAGGCCAGCGGCGGTGCGATCAGCGGAATCGAGTTGGGCGGTGAACGAGGAGGTCTCTTCGGCGTGCGTCGGGCTGAGGAAAACGAAAACGCTGGCCGCTAGGGCGAGTCCTACTCGGAAAAAATTGCGGATGAGCGACGGCATGGAAAGGGAAGGAGGAGCTGAGGACGGAGCGCGGGTAGGCTACGGCTTGGGCGCGGTGATACGGCTGGTTTTTATATTATTAGTCGGATCTTGGTCGTTGATGCCGATGGGTGCGCTGAGAGTGGTTTTGTAGGTGAGGGCACCGCGGGCGGTGAGGCTGGTTTTATCGACGGGTACGGCCATGACAGTGCTGGCGCCGGCGGCGAGGACGGGGACGCGGTAATTGGTCGTTAGGCCATCGGTATCGACGTCGAGCGTGAGGCCAGAGAGAGCTTGGCCGCCGCGATTTTGGATAACGATCTCCAATTGGGCGCGGGCGGAATTGTAGAATTGGCTGGAAAGAGCGGCGTCGACGCGCGTCGGGTCGTTGCGGCCAAGGGCCCACCCGAGGTTGAGTATGCCGCGGCCGTAGTCGGAATCGGGACCGGGGACGCCGGCGTCGTTGGTGGTGGCGGCGAGGATTTCCCAAGCTTGGGTGGCGGTGAGCGTGGGGTTGGCAGAGAGGACCGTGGCGAGCGCGCCGGCGACAAGCGGAGCGGCGGCGGAAGTACCGTCAACGTAGACGCGTTGTTGGTTGATCCAAGCGGTCTGGACGCCGTAGCCGGGGGCGGAAATCTGGAGTTGGGGGCTGGAGTTTGAGAACGCAACCTGTTGACCTAAAGCGTCGACAGCGCCGACTGAGATGACGCGTGAATCTGCTGCGGGCCAAGTGAGGCGCGTAGCTTGGTCGTTGCCGGCGGCGGCGACGATGAGCGCGCCGTGCATGTCGGCGTAGTCGATGGCGGCGAGCAGGACGTTGCTGGTGGCGTAGCCGCCGAGGCTGATGTTGATGATTTTGGCGCCGGCATCGACGGCAGATAGGATGCCTTGGGCGACGGTGAAAATGTCGCTGAGCCCATCGGCGTGAGTGACACGGATGCTCAGGATTGTGGCGGCCGGTGCGACGCCGGGGGCATCGGGCGAGAGACCTGCGGCGAGGGCGGCGACGGCGGTGCCGTGACCGGAGGCGTTGGTGCCATCGGGAAGCTGGCCGGCGCCGACATCGAGGGTGCGGACACGGCCGTTGAAGGTGGGGTCGAGGGCGTTTACACCGCTGTCGAGGATGGCGATGGTTACACCGCGCCCCCAGGTGGTGCGGTCGGCGGTGGCGCCGATAGCGGCGAGCGTGGTGTTGCGCAGCGGAATCAAGTCCAGAGCGGCGCGGTCGGCGGTGGTAAGTTTATCGGGGATGCGGATGTAATTGTTAGCGGCCGCGTCGGCGTAATCGGCGGTGTGACGGATGATATCGTTTTGGATAGCGGCGATGCGTTCGTAGCGAATGCGAACGGTGTGGAGGGCGTCGAGTTGGGCGATGACGCTCAGACCTTGAGTGGAGGCGCGAGCGAGGAAACGCCGGTAGGCTGCGTCATCGCGCAACGTGAGCGTGGCTTCGTGTGGGCGGGCTTCAGGAGAGGTGAGCAGCGCACTAAGGCCGGAGAAGAATAAATTGGCGGTGGCGGCGAGAGCTTCGTCGGGCATGGCAACTACTGGCGATGGATCGGTGGAGGGTTTGACCGATGGACTAGGGCGGGGCACGGGGCTTGAAGGGCGCGCGGCAATTAGGATCGCGATCACGAGTCCGCCAGCGACAAAGAGAGCCAGATAAATGCTGCGCAGGCGCATGGTGGTTTGTAAGGGACGGGAACCGACGCCGTAAGTTTCACGGAATCATTGAGCCGCGGCGAGCGGCGAACGTGGGCCCAGCGTGGTTTTGGCGGAAGGCGGCGTGTCGGCGGGAGCAGTCAAGTCTCGCACTTCAAGACGTAGACGGCGCCTTTTTCAGAACCGATAGCGAGCAGGCGGTCGTCGGGTGACCAGACCAATTTCGTGGCAGCGTGCGGCATTTTAACGGTGGCACGTAGGGGTTTGGCGCGCTCGGGGCTCCATATATGTACTACGCCATCGAGGCTTGCGGTTGCGAGGAGGCTGTGGGTGTTTTGAAAAGCGACCGCGCAGACGGGCGTTTCGTGGGGTAACATGGCAGGTTCGCGTCCCTCGGGGCCCTCGCCGGCGCAGTCCCAAATGCAGGCGTCGCGGCCCCCGCCGGTGGCGAGCCAGCGCGAGGTGTGGTCGTAGGAGAGGTGTTTTACTTTCGACTCGTAGCCGCTCATGTGGAGCTCGACGTCGGTGTCGGGAATCCACAGGTGCACGCTCGGGTCTTGGTTACCGGAGACGAGCCATTTGCTGTCGGGCGACCAGACTAGGGCGTGGATACCGTTGGCGTAGGCGAAGTTTTTTTGGATGAGAAAATCGTCGGCGTCCCAGAGTTGGACGCCGCCGAAGTGGGCGGCGGCGACACAACCGGCCGCGGGTTGGGCAGCGAGCGCGGTGATAGATTTTGCGGCGTCGGCGAAGGCGTGGGCGACAGTCCCGTCGGCACGGAGGGCGGTGAGTTTGCGACCGGCTGCGGCAAAGAGCGTGGTGCTGCTCCACGCCAAGTGTTCGACCCAAGCTGTGCCGAGGACGGCGTTGGCGGTGTGTTGACCGGCTTTAGCGTCCCAGAATTTAACGGCCCCATCTTGGCCTCCGGTAGCGAGGAGCCAGGGAGCGGAGGGTTGCCATGCGAGGCAGTTGGTGCCGTTGGCATGGCCGGGGAGTTCGTGACGACGTGCTCCGTCGGTGGCGGCGAAGAGGGAAACGGGGCCGGCTGCGCTGGCGGCGGCGAGCAGGTGGCCGTCAGGTGCCCACGCGAGGTCGATGGCGTAGTCGTCGAGGGTGGCGGCCCAGTGCTTGGTGAGTTGCATCGGGAGGGAGGCTGAGGGCGGTGCGGAGTGGCGCGCAAGGCGTGAGTCGCGGGTGGAGTTTTTTTCGAGGTTGAGCTTGGCGAGGGCGGTGCGGTGTGTCTTCAATCGTGCCTTAGTTTCACCACACGTTTCTTCACCCCTAATTCAACCTAGCCGGAGCGTCTGCGGATATCCGGTCAAAAATCCATCACGATGTCTCAATCCACCCAACTCAATCGTCGCGATTTCATCACGTTTTCAGCAATGGCCGCGGCCATGCTGGGCGTCTCAGGCTGCGCTAGTTTCCCGAAAGACGCGAACTCGCCACGCAAGCCCCGTCCCATCGCTCCGGGCGCTAAGATCCGCGTTGCGCAGATCGGCTGCGGCGGCAAGGGCTTCTCGGACATCATGGCGCACCGCGACGAAGAAGTCGTGGCTTTGTGCGACATCGATTGGGAAGGCGCCACGCCGCGTGGTAACGCCAATGGCAACGAGCCGGTTAAGTTATCCAACGTGAAGAAGCTTATCGCTGAATTCCCGAAGGCGAAACGTTACACCGATTTCCGGAAAATGCTCCTTGAGATGGACGACCAGATCGACGCGGTCGGTATCGCGACGCCGGATCACATGCATTTTCTCCCTGCCTACATGGCGATTATGATGGGTAAGCACGTTTATGTGCAAAAGCCCCTCACGCAGACCGTCGGCGAAGCCCGTGAGTTGCTCCGCCTCGCACGCCTCAACGGCGTGTGCACGCAAATGGGTAATCAAGGTCACGCGGGCGAAGGGATCCGCCTCGTGCGCGAGTGGTTCCAGGCCGGCGTGCTTGGCGACGTACGTGAAGTGCAAATTTGGACCAACCGTTCCGCCACTTCGGCCGGC
>CAIQKQ010000042.1 GCA_903872425.1 uncultured Opitutia bacterium
CACCTATAACCCCAGCCCTAACGCAGCCGTGCTCTGTCTCGCCCTCCAAGGCGACGGTAAAGTCATCGCCGGCGGCTCTTTCACTGGGCTCAACCCTGAAGGCGGCGTCTCCACCGTTCGTTCCCGCCTCGTCCGTTTAAACCTAAATGGTTACCCCGATTCCGAATTCGATCCAAAGCCCAACGCCTCCGTCAACGCCATCGCGGTTCAAGTTGATGGTAAGATCGTGATCGGTGGCACTTTTAGCACCGTTCAACCTATCAATGATACGGCCGTTACCACTCGCAGTCGCCTCGCTCGCTTTAACGCCGACGGCACGCTCGACGGTGCTTTCAACCCGAATGCCAACGGCAACGTCAACGCGCTGCTGGTCCAATCCGATGGCTCTCTTATCGTCGGAGGTACTTTCACCACCCTGCGTCCTAACAACGATTCCGCCCCGTCCTCTCGCTCCTTCATTGCCCGCATTCTCGTCGACGGTACCCTCGATCCGGCCTTTCTCACCAACTGCAATAGCCCTATTCAGACCCTCGCTGCTCAGGCCGACACTAAAATCATTGTCGGTGGGTATTTCACCCAGCTGCGTTCCAGTGGCTCCTCGATTGCCGTGACGCGCAATCGCCTCGCCCGTCTCAACACTGACGGCTCCGTTGACACGACACTCGATCCTTCCGCCAACGGGCGCATCCTCACGCACGCCGTCCAGCCTGATGGCAAGACTCTCATCGGCGGCTATTTCACGATCGTCGGTGGCCTCACCCGCAACTACCTCGCCCGCCTCAATCTCGACGGCACCGTCGACACCGGCTTCGCCCCCATCGCTAACGATTTGATCTCCACTATTAGCGTCCAAGCCGACGGCAAAATTATCATCGGCGGCGCTTTCACCAACATCAGCGGTCTCACCCGCCGTTACCTCGCCCGCCTCAACGCCGATGGCACGGTCGATACCAGCTACGACCCCGCGCCCAGCGCTCAAGTCAGCTCCTTGGCCCTCCAGCCCGACGGTAAACTACTGGTCGGCGGCGCTTTCACCACCTTCCAGCCCAACGGCACCTCTGCCACCATCACGCGCAATTACCTGGCTCGCCTCAACGCCAATGGCACCGTTGACAGCTTCGATCCCGGCGCCAACGGCACCCCCAGCGTCATTACGGTGCTCTCCGACGGCAAGATCCTGCTCGGTGGTAGCTTCACCTACTTCACCCCGAACGCCGGGACCGTTTCCACGGCCCGCGCTTACTCCGCGCGCCTTAATTCCGACGGCACCGTTGACACCTCCTGGCAGCCCAACCTCAACGGCAACGTTCTTGCTCAAGTCGTTCAAACCGATGGTAAAATCGTGGTCGCCGGGGCCTTCACCGTTCTTCAACCCAAGACGGACACCACTTTCACCACTCGCTACTATATCGCTCGACTCAACGCTGACAGCTCCGTCGATCAGAGCTACAACCCCCGCGCCAGCGCCCAGATCAACTCCCTTGCCCTTCAAAGCGATGGTAAGATCATAGTCGGCGGCCAATTTAGCTTCTTCCGTAACGGGGACGACCTCGCCAAAAACGTGGACATCAACCGCATCGCCCGGCTTAACGTCGACGGCTCCGTTGACACCGCTTTCAACCCCAACGCTGGCGGCCAAGTTAATTGCCTCACCGTTTTGTCCACGGGTAAAATCATCGTCAGTGGCGGTTTCAACGCCCTCACCCCCGCCGGCCAAGGCCTCGTTCTCGCCCCTAATCATATCGTCCGTCTCAACGCCAACGGCACCGTCGACAGCGCCTTCGATCCTGCCCTCACCGCCGCCAATGGCGGGCTAGTCAGCGCCCTTGCGGTTCAACCCGATTCCAAGCTCATCGTCGCCGGTGCGTTCGCTAACTTCGCCGGCGCCAACAGCCGCAACCTCGCCCGTTTTAACGCTTCCGGCAGCACCGAAACCACCTTCGCGCCCAACCCCGATGGCCCCGTTTCCGCCCTCCTCATTCAACCCGCCCGCGGCACCGCCCTGACCACCACCGGTAACTTCGGCTGGTTCGAGCGTGATAGCTCACTGCGCTCCTCTTTTGAGCACTACGGCGTTCGTCAACTCACCGGCACCCTCCGCACCCTCCTTGTCCAAGCCGATGGTAAAATCATCGTCGCTGGCGCCTTCACCAACGAGACCGGACTCACCAACTCCAACCTCGCCCGCATTAACCGCGACGGCACCTTCGACAGTTCCTACAAACCGCTCATCAACGGCGAAATCTTCGCGCTCGCCCTCCAATCTGATGGCAAACTCATCTTCGGGGGCTCCTTTGATAACGTAAACGGCGTCGGTCGCAGCCGTATCGCCCGCTTGAATCTCGACGGCTCCCTCGACACCGCCTACGACCCCCAAGCCAACAGCATCGTCCGCGCCCTCGCGCTCCAATCCGACGGCAAACTACTCATCGGCGGCGACTTTATCACGTTTCAGCCCAACGCAGCGACCACCAGCACCTCGCGCAATTACATCGCCCGGCTCAACCCCGATGGGACCGTTGACTCCGCTTACAACCCCACCGCTAACGGTGCCGTTTACACCTTCGCCCTGCAATCTGACGGCAAACTCCTAGCAGGCGGTGCCTTCACTTCTTTCCAGCCCGGCGCTACCGGTACCGCCACCACCCGCGACTACATGGTGCGCCTCAATGCGGACGGCACCCTCGACACTGGCTTTAACCCCATGCCTAACGGCGCGGTCTACGCGATCGCCCTTCAACCCGCCGACGGCAAACCCATCATCGGCGGGGTGTTCACCGCTATCCGCCCCAACGAACTTGGCTCTTACGGTCGTAACTACATCGCTCGCCTCAACACCGACGGCACCCTCGACTCCAACTTTGATCCTTCCGCTAACGCCGCCGTCAACGCCATCGCTCCCTATGGCGACGGCACGATCTTGGTCGGCGGTGACTTCACCTCCTTCCAGCCCAATAACGCCGCGTTCCGCACCAGCCGCACTCGCCTTGCCATTATCAACAGCGACGGCGTCCTGAACGCAGGCTTCAACCCCGGCCCCAACGGCGCAGTCTACGCCGTTGTCGCCAACGCCGACGGCAGTGCCCTTGCGGCCGGTTCCTTCTCCGGCCTCCAAGCCGACGCGAGCGTCCTAGTCGGCGGCGCCTTCGCCACGATCGGCGGCTCCAGTCTCGCCAACCTCGCCCTCGTCGATGGCGACGGTAACGCCTCCCCTTCCTTTACGCCTAATCCCAACGCTTTGGTGGCCGCCCTCGTCCAGCAAAACGACACTAAGGTTATCGTCGGCGGTAACTTCACCAGCATCGCCGGCCTGCCCCGCAACCGGCTCGCCCGCCTGTCGATCGCCGGGGCGATCGATGCCTCCTTTAACCCGAACGTCGACGGCAACGTCGCCGCGCTCGCCCTCCAAGCCGATGGTAAGATCCTTCTTGGCGGGACCTTCTCTAATGTCTCTGGCGTCGCCTGCACCAATCTCGCCCGCCTCAATGCTAACGGCACCCTCGACTCCGCTTTCGCCCCCACCGCCAATGGCGCTATTAACGCTATCCTTGTTCGCCCCGACGGTAAACTCTTGATCGCTGGCGCCTTCACCAGCGTCAGCGGCGGCTCCCGCAACCGCCTCGCTCGGCTCAATGCCGACGGCACCCTCGACGCCAGCTTCACCACCGCAGTTAATGGCGAAGTCCGCACCCTCGCCGCCACCGTCGACGGTAAGATTTTGCTGGGCGGCACCTTCACCACCGTCGCCAACACCGGCCGCACCAATGTCGCCCGCCTTAACGCCGACGGCACCCTCGACCCCACTTTCGACGCCCCCGCCAACGGCACCGTCTACGCCAGCCTCGTCCAAGCCGACGGCGCCCCCGTTCTCGGCGGCACCTTCACCACGGTCGCCGGTCAAGCCCGCTATAATCTGGCTCGCCTCACCAGCACCAGCGCCGCCGTCCAATCCCTCGTCGCGGCCTCCAACCGCACCTCCGTCACCTGGCAGCGCTCCGGTAGCAGCCCCGAACTCACCTCCGCACGCTTCGAATTCTCTACCGATTCAGCTAATTGGACTGACCTCGGCTACGGCACCCGCGTCGGCACCACCAGCAACTGGCAGATCACCGGCATCAATCTGCCTTCAACCGACACTTTCTACGTGCGCGCCTCGGGTCGCGCCAACGGCCTGCTCCGCGGCCTGCAGACGTTCAATTACTCGGTCGCCCCCGCGTTCAACGCCATTGCCGCCGTCGGCGCCACCACCGGTACCTCCTTCCGCCTCGCCATGGCCGATGGCACCGTCGCCACCTACACCGCCGATGACCTGCCGCCCGGCATGACCCTCGACCCGGTAACCGGCATCATTACCGGCTCCCCCACTAACCCTGGTAACTACACGGTGACCGTCACCGCGACCAACGCCGGCGGCGCCATCTCCACCCGCCTCAACATCACCGTCTCTTCCCCTGGTTCCGCTCGGGCCACGAGCACGCTGCTGTACAACCTCTCTGCCCGCGCCTCGGTTGCCCCCACCGGCCAGACCACCACCGGCTTTGTCATCACCGGCTCCAGCGACAAACGCGTCCTGATCCGCGCCGCCGGCCCGACGCTCGCCAAGTTCGGCATCGATGACGCCATCGGTAAGCCCCACCTACGCCTCTTCGACTCGGCAGGTAAACAGATGCTCGAAAACGCCGGCTGGTCCGGTAGCGCCACCCTCTCCACGCTCTCCAGTCGCCTCGGCGCCTTTGCCTACACCACCGGCAGCGTCGATGCCGCCGTCATCGCCACCCTCGCCCCGGGTGGCTACACGGTTATCGTTAACGACGATGCCGCCAAGGGCGGCACCGTCCTCACTGAAATCTACGCGGCCGATGATCTTACGAGCACCGACACCCCGCGTTTGATTAACCTCTCCGCGCGCGCCGTCGTGCAAGCCGGCAAGCCCCTCATCGGCGGCTTCATCGTCACCGGCCAACCCGGCACCGTCCAAAAAATACTCGTGCGCGGTATCGGTCCCACGCTCGCCAAGTTTGGGGTCGCCAACGTCCTCGCCTCCCCAGTTCTCAAAGTCTACGACTCCACCGGCGCCCGCATCGCCTTCAACGACTCCTGGGCCAGTAGCGCCGAAGTCAGTGCCGCCGCCGCCACCACGGGCGCGTTTGCACTCGATGCCGGTACTAAAGACGCCGCACTTGTCCTCTCGCTCTCGCCCGGCTCCTACACGCTGGAGATCAGCACCGCCGGCGCCGTCGGCGAAGCCCTCGCCGATATCTACGCCGTCCCGCAATAACTCCGCGCGGCGTCTAAGACTCCTTCAGGTCGGTCCCTTCTGGGACCGGCCTTTTTTGCGCGTGGGTGGATTCATCGCATCCCGCTGCTTCCCGCCCGATCCAGGCATACTGCATTTACATGAGCAAGAGGCCCATACATCTACAAAAACGTGTTTTTATCAATATGACCGCGTCGTAATCGAGGTGAAACGAGGCTTGCGGGAAGCCTTAACTCATCAGGTCGTAATGTAACCCAGAAAACACCATTTATTACTGGAATTACTTTTTCTTACTGTTCAGTAAGAAAGAGTATTTTCAATAAGAAAAATTGACTAATTACTGAAAACAGCTAATTTTACTGGGTAGTGAAAATAATTGAAATCAGTAATAATGCGGTTGTTCGATACGAAAGCGATATAAAACAACATTTTAGGGAATTGATTGAGGTCGATCCAGACTTGAAATGGCATGCCTTGGGGGAGGTTCTTGCTGCGGGTCGGCGTGAGAATCACGTCGAGCTGCAACTCGACGGAAATACTTACCGGTTTATCGCACTCTACTTCCTCAAACCCAGCATTCCTCAGCTGGAGTCTATATTGGCAGCTTGGACAGGCCAAAGCCCGCCGCTGCTAGTTGTCCCCGAGCTGAGCACACGTCTTCTGGCGTTCTGTCGCCTTAAACGGCTCGCTACGATTGACTTGAATGGCCAGGTCCACCTCCGGTTGGAGGGGCTGTTCGTAGACCGCCGCGCGCTACCTGGCCGCTACATCCGATTTGAGCTGGAGCCCCGCAATATCTTCGTTGGGAAAAGCGCGCGCATCGTCCGTAGTCTGCTAACAGACCGAGACCGTCTTTGGACTCAAAACGAACTGCTGAAGCGGACCAACGCCAGTTCAGGCCTAGTATCAAGAATAACTCAACACATTATAAGACAGAATTTTATAGAAAAAAAGGGCCCGCGTGCGTTTCGGCTCTGCGATACGCTTGGACTCATCGACTCCTGGGTTAAAGCGGACGATTACAACCGCCGCTCAACGATCACTCGTTACACCGTCTTTGGAAAAAGTCCGCGCGAAATTGCCGAGCAATTGACCTCTTGGGCCGCGGACCAGTCGGTGCCAATTGCCTTCACGCAGTGGATTGCGGGTTGGTTGCGCCATCCCTACAGCGAACCGGTCGTCACGAGCGCCTATGTCGCCCATCTGCCTGAAGCTTCTGCGCTGGAGCAACTCGGTTTCCGCCCCGTCAGTGATGCCGGCAATGTGAGTCTGCTTGTTCCAGAGGATGAAGGTGTCTTCATGGAGACACAGTCGGTTCAAGGATTGCTCCTCGCCAGTGACGCCCAAATTTATCTGGACTTACAAAACTGCGGCCTGCGGGGCCCTGAACAGGCCCAGGCGCTCCGCGATTGGGCCGGATTCTGCCGTCCATGAAATACGAAACCTACGCCGAGTATGACCCAAGGGCTGTGTTTCAGACGCACCCGACTTTTCTCAACTTTGGCTTTGGGCCGCGGCGGCGGTGAGTGCCGCCACTTGTTTTTCGAGGTCACGCAACTGCACAATTATCTCCGGCAAGCGCTGGATACCGATCCATTGACGCTTCGCCTGTTTGTCCGGCACCGCAGGGAAACCGAGCACGGTTTCTTTGTCGCCGACATCGCGCATTACGCCGGATTTGGCCCCGACGGTCACTTGACGACCAATTTTAAGGTGTCCGGCCACGCCAGATTGCGAGGCGATCACGCAATAATCACCAAATTGGGTGCTGCCCGCGAAGCCGCATTGGCCCATGATCAAGCAGTGTTGGCCGAAGACGACGTTGTGCGCCACGTGCACGAGGTTATCAATTTTGGTGCCCGAGCCGATCACCGTGGAGCCCAGTGCGGCGCGGTCGATCGAAGTGTTGGAACCGATTTCCACATCATCGCCGATCACGACGTTCCCCACTTGGAGGATTTTCACGTGCCGGCCTTGATCGAAGACGTAACCGTAGCCATCGGAGCCAATCACGCTCCCGGCATGGATCGCGGTGCGATGCCCGATCTGCGTGTGCGCATAAACGACCACGTGGGGAAACAGCCGCACGTCATCTCCGAGTTGGCTATCGTGCGCCACATAGTTGCCGCCGAGCAGTGCCGTGCGCGCGCCGATCTTAACCCCTGCACCAATCACACAGTGTGGCCCGATGTGAGCCGTGGGATCAATCTGCGCGCTCGGCGCCACCGTCGCGCTCGGATGAACGCCCGCCTCGAATTCCTCGGGCGGAAAAAACCATGGCAATACTCGCGCTGCCGCTACTCGGGCATTAGCCACGCAGATCACGACCTTCGTCGCCGAGGTGAACGGACCGGAAACCAAAATCGCCGCGGCTGCACTCGCGTCCGCGGCGGCAAAGTACGTATCTTTTTCGGCAAACGTTAGATCGCCGGCCCGTGCGCGGTCCGCTGCCGCGAATCCTGTAAGCCTCACCGTACCATCGCCGATTACCTCACCCTTCAGGAGCGCCGCAATTTCAGCCGCCGTGTAGGAGATAGGCATGGGTGGGGAAAACCGGGCGGGAACAAAACCTAGGTTACAGGCCGCGGACCCCGACCATGCGTTGCGTGGGTACGTCCCAAACCTTGAGCTGCAGCGAGCGCCAGATATCTAAGGGCCATAACCGGACGATTTTGGGCGACTGCAATTCCGGCAGCGCCGCCATCACCTCAGGCAGGCGGTAGAACGGTACGCGCGAGTTAAGGTGATGAATGTGGTGGTAGCCGATGTTGGCCGTGAACCACGCCATAATCGGGCCGGTGCGCATGTAACTGGAAGATTCCAGCGCCGCCTTCTCGTAGGTCCAACCATCCTTGTCGCTAAAAGAGACGTCGGGAAAATTATGCTGCACGTAGAAAAAATACGAGCCCACTGCGTCCATAATAAAATGCGGGAGCAGCTGCGTGCAAATGACCGCCGTCCAGCCGCCAAAGGCGTAAAGAGCGTAGCTGATGGCGAGGTGCACCAGCACCGCAACCAGACAATCAATGTGCTCACGCGGATGGTTAAAAAACGGATAGATGCACATCCCGTGCAGAAACATGAACACGTAACCGAAAAGAATCGTGAGCGGGTGACGAACAAACAGGTAGTTGAAGCGTTTGCGCGGTGAGCTCTGGCGGAATTGCTCGGTGGTCATGATCGGATAGGAACCGATGTGGGAGCCGCGGAGCTTGGAATTGTGATTGTGGTGATGGTTGTGCGAGCTGCGCCATACACTGCTCGGACTGAGCATTAAAATCCCCATAAAACGCATGAGCCCTTCGGCGAGTTTCGAATGCGGCAAGAGCGCGTGATGCTGCTGGTCGTGATAAATTACAAAAAACCGCACCAGAAATAAACCGGCGAGCACGCTACAACTCAGCTTCAGGGGCAGGGGTAGGACGAACCGCGTCGCCGCGAGCGTGGCCGCAAGCAAGGTGAGCGTCGACAGAATGACCCACCAACTCGTCATGGGGTGGTCGTGAGCGAAGGGCTTGGTGGCAAGAATCAGCTCAGTGCCGGCCTTAACGTGCGGCGCTCGAGTCGGAGTAGGAGAGGAAGAAAGCGACATAAACTCAGCGCGACCGTGCCAATTCGGCGCCACGGTGCAAGGCCGCACTGCGAAGCATTTTCGTGACAGAGTTGGGACGCGCTGGGTTTCTCACCCGGCGAGCTTACCAACGATCCGAACGAAACGGGGCGGCGGGTAAGCCCGAGCCGTTAAAAAGATTGGCCAGGGGCGAGTTCGTCCACGCATAGCGCACCGCGACTGGCTCCGGCACCTCCGGCGCAGAGACCAGCAAGGTGTCGCGCACGATGCGGGCCTTGGCGGGGTGAAACACGCGGTCAGCGCCGGCGATTTCGAGCGATTGCGCCGGTTGGTCGTGAGCGACAAGGCCATCGCTAGCGTGGGTGAATTTCACGCGCAGCGCTGAGCCCTCACGAGTGAGGCCGGCGAAGCTCGGGCCCGTGTCGTTGCCCGTGATACCATAAATCCGGTTGCGCGCGAGCAGCGCTAGACGGCGGCCGACATCTTGTTTGTTGGTGGGGTGAATGTCATCAGGGTTACCGATATCGATTGTGACAGCCTGACCGGTCTGCGGGAGATCGAGGATATCGCTTTGGGCTTCGCGCAGCAGCGGCCACTGCTGGGGCGTGGGCTCGTAGGTGGCTTTGAAGTTGGCGAGTTGGACGAAATAAAACGGGAAATCACCCTGTCCGAAATGCCCACGCCACGCGGTGATCATCGCCGAGAACAACGCGCGGTACTCGCGGGGGCGCTCGGTGTTGCTTTCGCCTTGGTACCAAAGCGCACCCCGCAGCGCGTACGGCAAAAGCGGGTTGATCATGCCGTTAAAAAGACCGGTGGGCGTCCACGTATCGCCCGGTCCGCGCGGGGCGCGCGGGCGCGGGTTGGCCTTAAGGAAGGCCGCGTGCGGGGAAAGCGGCGGCGTCTTGATCTTAGTTTTGCCGAGCGGCGCGGTCGCAGGCGCAGCTTTGGCGGTGGCCTCGGCGGCAAGCCATGCCGCGCGGTCGGCCTCATATTGGGCTTTTTTCGCGGGATACTCAGCGAGATTTTTGGTCCAGCGCTCGCTCACCCCGGCCAAAGCCGGTGCACTCGTGAGCGCTGCCGGACTAAGCCAGGATTCCACCGGCGTACCCCCGACCGAACTGTTGATTACACCGATCGGTACGCCGAGTTTTTGAAACAAATCACGCGCGAAAAAATAGCCGACCGCGGTGAATCCGCCGACCGTCTCAGGCGTAGTGAGTTCCCAACCGGAAGTTTTTACGGCCTCCGCCGGAGTGGCGGCGACGGTGTGTGCGATGCGGACGTGGCGGATCAGGGGAAAGCGCGCGCTGGCGATCTCAATCGCCGCGCGGTCCACGCGGGCGTTAGCCTGCCAGGTGCCCGCCCGCGCATCGACCGTGAATTCCATGTTGGACTGGCCGGAGCACAGCCACACTTCGCCCACGAGCACATCGGAAATTGTCACCGTGTTTTTTCCGGTGACGACGAGATCGGCGCCCGCGACTTGCGCCGCAAGCGCATCGAGCATCACGATCCAACGACCATCTTTAGCGGCCGTGGTGGTGTGGGTTTGTCCCGCAAATACCACGGTGATTTTCTCGCTCGCATCGGCGCGGCCCCAGATCGGCACGGGCTTGTCGCGCTGCAACACGGCGTGATCGGTGAACAGCGGCGCAAGTACGACTTCGGCATGGACTGCGGTTGCGACGATGACCAACCCAACAAAGAGCAATCGGCGGGTGAGGGGCATAGGGAATGCGTGGTTAGGGAAACGAAAAACGCCCGGCCTTACCAGCCGTTCGTGCGCGTCCACGTTGCAACGACCTCAGGCCCGCCGTCGAGCACATGATAGCGATCGTAAGCGGCGGCGGTGAGACAGGAGTGGTTGGGTAAAATCCGTAGCCGCGTACCCATCGGGAACTGCGCGAAATCGATGGGCGTAACGCTGGCTATCTGGCCGTGTTCTTGGCTGACGCCCGCGACGGTGAGTCCCGGCAGGCGCACGCCATCGAGCGTGGCGACGGCGCCGTAGCCCGTGCGTTGCGCAGGCGGCAGTGAGAGTGTATTGAGGTCTTTGGAGAGCGCGAGCGCCCCCGCGTCGATCAGCAGTTGATTGCGCTCGCGGCGGTGCCCAATCACGGCGGCGAGCACGCTAATCGCGATATCCGCCTCGGTGCATGAACCAATGGCGGCCTGAAATAGATCGCCAAACATGTAGACTCCGCAGCGCAGTTCGGTGACACCCCGCAAGTGCGCCGCATACATCGCCGTCGGGGTTGAGCCCACGCTCACCACCGGACACGGGAGAGCGGCGGCGCGCAGGCGCTCGGCCACGCCCACGGCTGCCGCGCGCTCGATCTCGGCGGTCGCCACATGCTCGGCCGCGCTACGACCGGCGTAAGAGTGGCCGCCGTGGGTGCACACGCCGCGCAGTTCGGTGCCGGGACCCGCATGAAGAATCTGGGCAAGTGAGAGCAGGGCCGGGTCCTCCGGCATGAGCCCGCTGCGATGGTCGCCACAATCAATCTCGATCAACACCGCGAAACGCACGCCCAGCTCCAAGCCCGCGGCGGCGAGCGCTGCCCCCATCTTCACATCGTCACAGGCGAGGGTGAGCCGCGCCCCTGCGCGCACCAAAGCCGCGGCCCGCGCAAATTTACCCGGCTCGATCGTGACCGCGTAAAACAGATCGCGATGCCCGCGCGCGTAAAAATATTCCGCCTCGTGCAGTGTCGATACGGTCAATCCGGCGAGTGGACCGCGATCTTTGGTGAGCGCGGCGATTTCACCGCATTTGGCGGTTTTCAAGTGCGGCCGCAGCAAAACGCCAAGGGCGCTCGCGCGCGCCGCTAGCCGGTCGAGATTGGCGGCGAGGATGCGACGCTCGAGCAGCAAAGCGGGCGTAGAAAGCGTGAAGAGGGAAGGCGACACCGCGCCACTGAGGAGGCGCGGTAGGAACGGCGCAACGGGGAAAGATCTTTAACGTCTGACTCCCTCGCGCCTAGGTCGGGGGCGGCCGGCCTGACCGTTCACGCGGTGCGTTCTGCGGGAGCGGGAATGCCGAGATCGAAGGTGGCCAAGGTGAGGCCGGCGGTCGCGGCAAGTTGGGCGAGGTAGGCGTCCGAAGTGTGCGCAGTAGACTTAGCCCAAGCAGGCTGCTGAGGCGAGAGGGCGAAGGAGATGAAACCGCCGGTGTGGCGCTTCATTTCGGCGAGCGCGGTTTCTGCCCTCTCGCGAGAGTAGCCGAAGCCTTGCATCGAAACGCGGATGAAGCCGAGTTCGACTTGGGCGCAGGTCGTGAGAGTTTTGAAACCACGAGATTTGGCCCAGTGATGAAACGCGGTATGCGAAGCCGCATTGACGTGGGCCCATGCGATGAGGGCGGTGACGTTCAAGAGATATTTCACGGGAAATCGGCCAATAAGGCGCGCGCGGTCTCGTTCGTGACGACGGGTAATTTTGCCCCGGAGGCATCGTAAGGCAGGCCAGAAACAGGGTGTTTGCGCAGGGCTAACTTGCGGGTTTTTTCGGTCGTGGGTGCCCCCGAGTGCGCTGGTGCGCAGATACGTTGAGACGTTGGCCTTGGCCGCGCGGGCGCGGGCGCGGATGGTACGCGCTTCAGCTGCGGAGACTTTGAAGGTCAGGGTAGGCATAGGTATTACTGCGCTTGGCTCCGTCAAGTAGTGGCACGCGGGAAAAGTCTCCGATCTTTTGTTAAAAATGACTGCGCAACGGGAAACCGGCTTGCGCCGCTCCAAGAATCAGCGGACATAAAGCCCTATGACCCCACGCCTGTATTTACCCCTGTTGGCGGGTTGGTTGGCCGCGGTTGCTGCGTCGGCTGCGCCCGCTCCCGCCATCACCGATGAAAGCAAAGTCCCGCCTTACGCCTTGCCCGATCCGCTCGTTAACAGCGCCGGCTCGCCCGTGCGTGATGCGGCCGCGTGGCGCGCGCAACGTCGACCCGAGTTGCTCGAATTGTTTGCCCGTGAAGTTTACGGTCGCACGCCCTCGGGCCGGCCCGTTGCGCTGCGTGCCGAGGTCACATCGGTCGATCGTCACGCCCTCGACGGCAAGGCCACGCGTAAAGAAATCACGCTGTGGTTCACCGGCAAAACCGACGGCCCGCGGATGCACCTGCTCATATATCAACCCAACGGCCTGAAATCTCCGCCGCCGGTTTTTCTGGGGCTCAATTTTTTCGGTAATCACACCGTTCACGCCGATCCCGCAATCACGCTCGCGCAGCCCCATGTTGTCTACGACGCGGCCCGTTATCGTCCCGCCGATCCGCAGCCACAGAAAAAACCAGCGCAACGCGGTGCGCACGCCGACAAATGGCAGGTCGAGACGGTGCTCGCGCGCGGTTACGCCACCGCCACCGCGTGGTGCAACGACCTCGCGCCCGACCGCCCCGACGGTCTCGCCGCACCGGGTAGCGTATCGGAAATGTTGGGCACCGGTGGCGCCGAGCCGCGCGCAGGCGATGCTTGGGGCGCGATGGGCGTGTGGGCGTGGGGGCTCAGCCGTGCGCTCGATTACCTCGAGACCGACCCGGAGCTCGATGCGCAGCGCGTGGCGGTCCACGGATTTTCACGTCTCGGCAAAGCCGCCGATTGGGCGGCCGCGCAAGACGAGCGTTTCGCGATGCTCATCTCCAACGAGAGCGGCTGCGGTGGTGCCGCATTGAGTAAACGCATCTACGGCGAAACCGTCGGCATCATTAACAATAAATTTCCGCACTGGTTTGCGAAAAACTTCCGGCGTTACGACGACAACGAAGCTGCGCTGCCCGTGGATCAACACGAGCTACTCGCGCTCATTGCCCCGCGCCCGCTTTACGTGGCCAGCGCGGAAGGCGATCAATGGAGCGACCCGCGCGGGGAATTTCTCAGCGCGCAAGCTGCGGAACCGGTTTATGCGTTGTTCGGTAAAAAAGGTCTCGGCGTCACCGCGATGCCGCCACTCGATACGCCCGTCGGTGATACGATTCGTTACCACAACCGCACGGGTAAACACGACATGACTGCTTACGATTGGGCGCAGTACTTGAACTTTGCGGACCGGCAGTGGCTGCGATGAGAGGTGAAGTCTTGGCTTTGCCACTCTCGGCGTCGCGGATCGCTTTCATCGCGGCGGGATCGGCGAGGATTTCCATCGTCTCCGCAATGGCGGATAGGCGCGCGGCGCTGATGATGTGGACCACGGGTTTATGATGGCGCGTGATAGTGGCGAGGCTGCCGCGTTCGGCTTGGCGGATGACGGCCGACAGATTTTTTTGCGCCTCTTTGATTGTCTAGGCCGATTTCATTCAAAAAGGCATACCCAAGAGCAGGTAGTGGTCAGGCTGGCGGTGGGCTCCTGCTGGTGGGTGTGATTAAAACCGTGCAGCCAGATCGTGGCTGCGAGAAGCCGGGCGAATCTGCGCAGCTTCAATCACATTCCCTGTCGGTCTCAATCCAGCGCCGGAGCGCCTGCAGCTGGCGAAGGGCCGTGAAGGAAGGTGTGGAGTTCGGCGGCCATCTTGCCGCCGAATCCGGCAACATCGGAGATTTCTGCGGCGGTGGCGGCGCGGAGTTTTTCGATGTCGCCGAAGTGTTCGAGCAACCTCGTGCGGCGGAGGGCACCGAGGCCGGGAAAATCGTCGAGCACGCTCTCACGGATTTTGCGCGAGCGTAGATCGGCGTTATAAGTGTTGGCGAAGCGGTGGGCTTCGTCGCGTAGGCGCTGAAGGAGATTTAGCGCCGGAGAATTGAGCGAGAGGTTGAGCGGCGGGCGCTCGTCGGGAAAAATGATCGTCTCGTGTTTCTTCGCCAGGCCGATCAGCGGCGGGGGCGTGAGATCCAGGGCAACAAAGGCTTTGAGTGCGGCGCCGATCTGGCCACGGCCACCGTCGATCACGACGAGGTCGGGCATCGGTTTTTGTTCATCGCGCAGGCGGCGGTAGCGGCGGCCGACGACTTCTTCCATGGCGCGAAAATCGTCGTTACCGATGAAGCTTTTGATTTGAAAGCGCCGGTAGTTATCTTTGTCGGGCCGACCGTCGACGAAACGCACCATTGAGGCTACAACAAAGGTGCCGGAAATGTGGGAAATATCGAAGCACTCCATCGTGCGCGGCGGGGGGTCGAGCGTGAGTGCTTCCCCAAGCTGGCGGACCGCTTCTTCACTCGCATTAGGGAGTGTGAGAGTGGGATCAGTGCGCTCAAAATTGCGCGTCTTAGCCAAGGTTTTCTCAAGGGCAAAAACGATGTCACGTAGCTCGGCGGCTTTCTCGAATTGT
Organism: uncultured Opitutia bacterium; assembly: GCA_903872425.1. Classification (GTDB taxonomy): domain Bacteria; phylum Verrucomicrobiota; class Verrucomicrobiia; order Opitutales; family Opitutaceae; genus CAIYUN01. The sequence goes on from CAIQKQ010000042.1 coordinate 15,094, forward strand.
TGTTTTTCAGCCGCCGTGAGCATTTCGGCGCGCAGTGATTCGAGCCATTCACGAGATTTACCCTCGAGAAACGCGCAGGCCTCCTCGACGCGATGACGGTAGGCGGCGGGGGTAACCGTGTTTTCGAATCCATAGAGCTCTTGGCGGATGTCATCGTAGAGCTGCCAAGTGCCGTCGGGCAGTTTTTTTGGCGTGGCGTCGCCCAGCAGCACCCCGAACTGGCGGCGCATCTGGGCCAGGGTTTTACGCAGGAGTCCACTATGGGCGAAAGGGCCGAAGTAGCGCGAGCGATCTTCTTTTTTGAAGCGAGTCAGGCGAACCCGCGGGAGCTCCTCGGTCACATCGACGCGAACCAGCAGGAAGCGTTTGTCGTCGGTGAAGTCGGTGTTGTACTTCGGTTTCCACTGCTTGATCAGCTTGCCTTCGAGCAGCAGCGCTTCGGGTTCAGATTTCACCTCGTGCACGTCAAAGTCGGCAATCATCTCGATCAGGGCGCGTATTTTGGGGTGCCACGTCATCGCCCGAGACGGCGTGAAATACGTCGAAACGCGCTTTTTGAGATTCTTGGCCTTACCCACGTAAATAATGCGCCCGAGACGGTCCTTCATCAGGTACACGCCGGGTTGATCAGAGAGGCGGCGGACCTTCTCTTTTAAATTTACGGTTTCGCCAGTTGGCATTTTAGCAGAATCCTCCTAAGATCGTTTCTCGCAAGTATGGTTTCTTCCAGCAACACCTCCGTCGCCCGTAAACCGGTCGCACAACTTTATTACGAACTGCTCACGCTCGGTGATGAATTGTTGCTCGGGCTCACCGCCAACGGCCACCTCACGTTTGTCGGCGCGCAACTCGGCCGCCGAGGCGTTACGTTGCGTCGCAATATCACGATCACGGATGAGGCCGATGCGATCGTCGCCCAGTTCCGCGAGAGTTGGGCGCGGGCCGATGTCGTGATCACCACCGGTGGACTCGGGCCGACGTGTGACGACCGTACCCGGGAATGCCTTGCAGAAGTCCTCGGCCAAAAATTGATCCACGACGCGAGCGTAGAGGCAAGCATCGCGGCGCGTTTTGCGCGGCTCGGTCGTACCATGACGCCCAATAATCTTAAGCAGGCGCTGGTCTTCGAGCGCGGCGAAGTACTCGTGAATGCCAACGGCACCGCGCCCGGCCTGTGGGTCGAGCAGGATGGCAAAATTCTCGTGATGTTGCCGGGTCCGCCGAACGAGTTACAGCCGATGTTTATCGAGCAAATCGTGCCACGGCTCGCCGCGCGCGGCCTACTCACCGAGCGGGAAGCCTATGTGCAGTTGCGCACTTCGGGGGTGGGTGAGAGCGCTTTGGAGACACGCTTACAGCCAATTTTTGATCGTTTTGGCGCAGCGCTGAGTATCGCATTTTGCGCGCACTCCGGCCACGTCGATTGTCGCGTAAGCTCGCCCGGCGGGTTGCTAGATGAGGCGCAGTTGCAAGCCATCGCGGCGGAGTGCGCGAAACTGCTCGGTGAAGATTTTGTCTGCTACGGCCACGATTCGCTGGCGAAGGTGTGCGCGGATATGTTGCGCGCCCAGGAGAAGACGCTCGCGTGCGCCGAGACTGCGAGCGGAGGGTTACTCGCGAATTCGTTTACGGATATCTCAGGGGCTTCGAAATTTTTTGCGGGCGGCACGGTATGTTATTCTAACGAATCCAAAATGCAGCTCCTCGACGTGCCGGAATGTTTGCTCGCGCAACACGGCGCAGTGAGTGCGGAGAACGCCGTCGCGATGGCGACGGGCGCAGCGGAGAAACTCGGGGCGGACTACGCGGTCGCGATCACCGGCTTTGCGGGTCCTTGCGGCGGTACTCAGGAAAACCCGGTCGGAACTTTTTTCCTAGCCTTGCATGCGCCGCACGGCATTTGGTCGAAAAAACTCAGTTATCCTGGTCCGCGCACGACGGTGAAAGTCCGCGCGGTGAATGCGGCCCTGGACTGGTTGCGCCGTGAACTCCTGCGAGCAGCAAATGGTTCGAGCGCAATCTCACCGCGCGGCGACTCGATGCAATAGGCGGGTTTTCCGGTTCCGGTTTAAAACGCTTTCAGCCCAGCAGATTTTTTAACGCCGCGAGGTATTTTTCCTGCGTACGAGTAATCACCTCGGCCGGCAAATGCGGCGCGGGGGGGTGCTGGTTCCACTGGAGCGCGAGCAAGTGGTCGCGCACGAATTGTTTGTCGTAGCTCGGGGGTGAGCCACCCGGCACGTAGCTCTCGGCCGGCCAGTAGCGTGAAGAATCCGGCGTAAGTACTTCGTCGATCAAGACCAGGTTGCCGGCCGCGTCGGTGCCGAATTCAAATTTCGTGTCGGCCAAAATCATGCCGGCGGCTCGCGCCCGGTCGTGACCAAATTGGTAGAGCGCTAGGCTCGTGGCTTTCACCTTCTCGTAAAGCGCGGCGCCGATACGCGCGGAGGCTTGGGCGTCGTTGATTGGCGCGTCGTGTTCGCCTTTCGGGGCTTTAGTCGTCGGCGTGAAAATCGGCGCAGGCAGGCGCTCGGCTTGGCGCAGGCCGGCGGGGAGTCGGATGCCGCAGACCTCACCGGTTTTCTGGTAGCTGCTCCAGCCGCTACCGATGAGGTAGCCGCGTGTGACGCACTCAATGCTGAGCGGCGTGAGTTTGCGCACGATCATGCTGCGCAATTGTAGGTCGCGGTCATGTAGGCCGCGCCGGGCAAACTCACCGGCCTGATCAGGCAAGAGGTGGTTAGAGATGATTTTTTCCGTCTGGGCGAACCACCAATTGCTCATTTGGGTGAGCACGATGCCCTTGCCCGGAATGCCATCGGGTAGAATCACGTCAAACGCCGAGAGGCGGTCGCTCGCGACCAGCAGGAGCGCGTCGCCGAGGTCGAAAATTTCGCGGACCTTGCCCGAGGCGAGTAACGGAAACGGCACACCATCGAAACGGGTGACGGCCTTGGGCGGTAGCGCGGCGGCGAGGGCAGAGAAGTGCATGGATTTTGCTCCACCACAGAGGCGCGGTCCGCGGACAAAAACAAGCTTCGCGTGCGCGGTTGGTCGTAGACGCAGCAGGTCTGTGGTTGGATCGGTAGTTCCGCAGTTGTACCCGTGGGCGTACTTCGCCAAGTTCTTCAGCGATGAAAACGTCACGCGCGCCGGTTTTAATTTTTGCGGTGATCGTCTTGGGGCTGATTTGCCCACTCCGCGCCGCAGCGCTCTCGACTGCAACAAGTACGCCGTTGCCACCGCTAGCCTCCCTCCCCGAATTGCAGTCTCGGCTCGATGCGCACGTGAGCGATCCCCGTTTCGCGGCCGCGGCCTGGGGCGTAAAAATTATCTCCCTGGACACCGGCCGCACCCTTTACGCTCACGCAGCGGACCGACGCCTAAGTCCCGGCTCGAACGCCAAACTCTACGTCGCGGCCCTCGCGCTCGATACCCTCGGTGGTGATTACCGCGTGCGTACACCGATCTTTGCCTCGGCTCCGGTCGATGCGGCCGGCCAGATTCAGGGCAACCTAATCGTAAGTGGGCGCGGTGACCCAAGCTGCGATCCGCGGCGCTTAAAGCAGGATTTCTTGGCGGCATTTGATCCGTATGTTGCCGTGCTTAAAAACGCGGGCGTACGCCGGATCGAGGGCGATGTGGTCGCCGATGCGACGTATTTTCGAGCGACTCCTTTCGGCGCTAGTTGGACGCTGGATGACATCAACGATTATTACGGCGCGGAGATTTCCGCCGTATCGGTGAACGACAACTACGTGGATGTACGTGTCACGCCTGGGGCAACGCTAGGAGCGCCTTGCACGCTTGAGTGGTTGCAGCCGCTCGCTGGACTCACCTTTGACAATCGCACCGTGACCACGGCAGTCGGTAGCGCGCGTTCAATCAATGTGTTGCGCGTGCCGGGTGAGACCACCGTGCAGATTTTTGGCGAACTGCCACTGGGCGATAAACCGACGCTGACCGAAGCAACCGTACCGCGACCCGCGGGGTGGTTTGCCGCAGGGTTGAAGGCCGCACTTAATCAGGCGGGCATAAGCGTCAGCGGAAAAGCGCGCGGCGTGCGTTGGCCGGAAATTTCCGCCCTGGGGGCCGGTGAGGTGCGGCTTGGCGAAGTCGTTTCCCCGCCGCTGCGCGAGTATTTGGACGTGATGATGAAACAGTCGCAAAATTTGCAGGCCGATCTGATTTTTGCGCACCTAGGCGAGTTGCGGCGCACGGCCACAACGCCCGCCACGACGCGCTCGGAAGACCTCGCCTTGGCGGGTTTACGAGAATTTTTGAACCGCCACGCACTCCCGGCGAGTGACGTGCTTTTTGACGAAGGCTCGGGTTTGTCGCGCAATAACCTCACGACGGCGACGGCGACCTTAGCGCTATTAGAATTTATGGCGAAGCACCCTGAGGCGACTGCGTTTGCGTCATCGTTGCCGATCGCAGGCGTGGATGGGACCTTGCGGCGCCGCCTGAAAGGCACCCCCGCTGAGGGCCGAATTCAGGCGAAGACCGGCACCTTGCGCTGGGCGACGGCGCTCTCAGGCTACGTGACCTCGCTCTCGGGTGAGCACCTAGCGTTCAGTTTAATGCTCAACCGCTACCCAGCGGCCCCCGGTCAATCCGCCAGCCGCGAACTGGACGAAATCGCTGCCCTCCTCGCCCGTTATGCTGGCCCAAGAAATTGAACTCGGGCTGCACCTGTTTCTCCTTTTTTAATTGCATGAACCCTTACCCCGCGAATCGCTTAGCCTCACTCGACGCCTTTCGCGGCGCCACCATTGCGGGCATGTTACTCGCTAATAATCCAGGCTCGTGGGGGCAGGTGTATCCTGCGTTGCGGCATGCGGCGTGGCATGGGTGGACGCCCACCGATATGATCTTTCCTGGTTTTTTGTGGATCATGGGTGTTGCGATGACCTTGTCCTGGGCGCGGCGCGTTGAGGCAGGGGAAGCGCCCCTGGCGCTGTTTCGGCACGTGGGGCGGAGAGCGGCGATTATTTTTGGACTCGGGTTGTTGCTGGGCGCATTTCCTTTTGGGTGGTTGCCGACCCATACGCTCGTACTTGAAAAAATGCGCATTCCCGGGGTGCTCCAGCGCATTGGGGTGTGTTACGCCGCGGCGGGCGCGATCTGTCTGTGGCTGCGCGGGCGCGGGCAGGTGGCTTGGGTTCTAGGGTTACTGGTGGGCTCGGCCGCACTCTTGAAGTTTTTCCCCGTGCCGGGTTACGGCGCAGGACACATCGACGAGGCAGTGGGAAATCTCGCGTGGTGGATCGATGCCCACGTGTTGGCGGGGCACACCTGGAGCGGGGCGCCGGCCCCGGGATTTGATCCGGAAGGCATTTTTTCGACCTTCGCGGCGATCGCGACCGTGGTGCTCGGGGCTTGGGCCGGGCGAATCTTGCGCGCCCCGGTGTCGGGGAATGTGCGCGCCGCTCGCTTGTTGGGTGCGGGCTTAGCTTTGGGGCTCGGGGGGCTGATGCTGGAGCGTGGCTGCGGGTTGCCGATAAATAAAAATCTTTGGACCAGCTCGTTTGCTTTGTTTATGGCGGGCGCCTCGAGCGTGGGGCTGGCGGTATTTTATTGGGTGATCGATGTGCGTGCGTGGCGGCGTTGGGCCGCGCCGCTCGTGGTGCTGGGCGTGAATGCGATCGTGATTTTTGTCGGCGCTGGGGTGGTGGCGCGGTTGTTGGGCTTAATCGCTTGGAGCGATCCAGCGGGCGCAAAAGTGACCCTCAAAACATGGATCTACGCCCGGGCGTTTACCCCGTACTTGAGCCCGCTCAACGCTTCACTCGGTTTTGCCGTGGCGTTTGTCGCGGTGTTTCTCGGCGCGGCTTGGCTAATGTGGCGGAAGCGCTGGATCGTGAAAATCTGAGTGAGCGAACGGCGCTTAGAAGGCCGCCGATTGCAGGAAATCAGTGGGTGCGTAGCGCTTGAACGCTTCGATGGCTTCGTATTCGGCCAGACCTAAGGTGTTGTAAGCTTCGGCGAGTCTGCGGCTACGGTCCTCTGTGCGTTGCCAGAATTCGCGGCGGTCCTCGCCCAGAAACAGCGCTTGGTCTTTCTGGGTCTCGTGGCGGAAAATCGCGCGGCGCCGGCGCAGGACTTCTTGCGGGCTGAGCGGGACGGCGAGGTCAATTTCATCGACGGGCCAGTCGTTCCAGGCTCCGCGGTATAGCCAGAGTTCGGCCTGAGCGAGCCAGGGCGCGCGGGCGTTGGCGGCTTGGGCGAACGCGTCGCGTAGGATGCGTAGACAGAGACGGTGCGTGCCATGGGGATCGTTGAGATCGCCGGCCGCGTAGATCAAGTGCGGTTGGAGTTGATCGAGTAAATCACCGACCAAGCAGACGTCGGCCGCACCGTAGGCGCGGCTACGCGGGGCTTCGTTGTAAAATGGAAGGTTGAGAAAATGCAGGCGAGTTTCGGGTACACCGCAGACGCGGGCCGCCGCCGTGGCTTCATGGCGACGAACCAGCGCTTTCCAGCGGAGCAGTTCGGGCGTTTGGGGCAAGGCGGTGCCGTGGCTGAGTTGCCCCGTGAGCGTACTGAGGTGGGCGGCTTGGGCCGAGTCGGCTAGGCCGCTGTCGCGCACAAAGGCGAGCAGCCGCCACACCGCTTCATCGGACACGGCGCTCGCACCCGAGACGCCATAGGCGATATGGACCTCATGGCCTTGATCGACCAAGCGGCAAAGCGTGCCGCCCATCGAGATGACATCGTCGTCGGGGTGCGGCGAGAGGATCAGGATGCGCTTGGGGAAAACAGCGGCACCGGTGCCGCGTAGGGGACGCACAGGGGCGTCGCCGGGCTTAGATTTTTTAGGGTCTCGGCCACCGGGCCACCCGGTGATCGTGTGCTGGAGTTCATAGAAGCCGATGAGATTGGTCTCGTAGGCGGAGCCGTGCAGCCGGATGAGGTCTTGGAGGCTCGCTTCGTTGTAGTCGTCGTCGGTCAGCTTGAGGATGGGTTTACCGCGCAGCTGCGACAGCCAGAGGATAGCCCGGCGGATCATGCGGTTGTCCCAAGCCAGGCCCTGTTCTTCCAAGGCACCGATCAGCCACGGCGTGCGGTTGCGCGTGAGCGCGTCGGCCGCGGCGGTATCGAGCACAAAGAGGGCGGCGGGGTGTTCTTGGAGAAAGGAGGCGGAGACCTGGGAGTTGACCTCGCCTTCGATGGCGGTGCGGACAATCTCAGCTTTGTGTTGGCCCCAGGCCATGAGGACAACGCGGCGGGCATCAAGGATGGAGCGCACGCCCATGGTGAGGGCGTGGCGCGGGGTGGCATCGTTACCCCCGAAGTCGCCCGCCGCATCGCGTCGGGTGAGGGGATCCAGCGTCACCAAGCGGGTGAGGGAGTGGCGCGGGCTGCCGGGTTCGTTGAAGCCAATGTGGCCGGTGCGACCGATACCCAGAAGCTGGAAATCGATGCCGCCAGCGGCGCGGATCGCCGCTTCGTACTCGACGCAGTGGGTGTCCACCTCCGCTTTTGCGACGGTGCCAGACGGCAGGTGCGTACGCTTAGGGTCGATATCAATGTGATCAAACAAGTGGCGGCGCATGAACGCGCGGTAACTCTGGGGGTGCTCAGGCGCTAGCGGGTAGTACTCGTCGAGGTTAAAGGTGGTAACGTTGGCGAAACTCAGACCTTCCTCGCGGTGGAGTCGGACCAATTCAGCGTAGACGCTCACCGGTGTGGAGCCGGTGGCGAGGCCAAGAACAACGGGTTTTTTCTCGGCCTGACGCTGGCGGATGAGCGCGGCAATCTCGGCGGCAACGGCGCAGGAGGCATCTAGGCTGCTGGGATAGACGGCGATCGAGGCTTGTTCGTAGCGGCTGCGAGGGATGAGGTGCGACGAGAGCATGGGAAAAAGGAAACAGAGTTATGCGCGGATAAGAGGCGTGGTCTATAATAGGGCTCGTAGGCGTTGGGACAAATGGCAAAAATGACGATGTTTTTAACGATTATGCCAAAGCCCGCCGCCCCAGATCTCACGCAATTAGTCGAGCGTCTGCCGCAGCCTCTGCACCCAATGCAGGGGCGTTCAGCCAAGGCGCTCATGTTGCCCGACAACATCGTGTGTTTCCAGCGCCGCACCGCGATTGACTTAAATAAACCGCGGCGCGGGCGCGCGCTGCATCACCGCTTCGTATTGATCTGCGCCTTGAAAACGGCGGTGACCGTGTGCGTAGACGAGCGCTCGATCCGCCTGCGATCGGGCGAGGCTTTGCTCGTGTTCCCGTTCCAGTTTCACCATTACGCCGAGGCGCAGCAGGCCTCGCTCTCATGGTTGTTTGTGACCTTTGAGTTAGAGGCCCCTGAGGCGTTGGCGGCGTTGCGCTTCCGGCCGTTGCGACTCACCCCGCCGCTGCTCACACTCGTGGCTGATTTGGTCGCGACTTATGAAACCGATCGCGCGGCTGATCTGCCGGTGTTGTTGCTCGCAGTGTTATTGGAGCGCCTGCGGCGTTTAAAATCGAGCACGCCCCCTGAGCAAATCACGGCCGCGCCCCAGGCCGGCCTGAAGTTGCGCGTCAACCAGCTTGCGCAGCGCACCGGCGAGTCGCCTGGGATCGGCGAGATCGCGCGCTCCCTTGGGATCAGCCCAAGCCACTTGCGGGCGCGGTTTCGGGCTTCCTGCGGGGTCAGCATCGGCCGGCACTTACGGCAGTTGCGGTTGGAGCGGGCCTGTGGGCTTTTGCGGCTGGGACCCCAGCGGGTTTCGGAGATTGCGGAGCAATGCGGCTTCGCCTCGATCTACAGTTTTAGCCGGGCCTTTCGCTTGGCCTATAGCGTGTCGCCGTTGGCCTATCGACACAGCGGCCGTGCCGCGCCCGTGGGCCGCCGCGCCCGGTCGCTCACCATGCCACGCGGGTGATCACACCCGGGGGGTAGGGCACGGTAGGATAGGCCTAAAATGGTGCCCTATTAAATGAACAGAAATGATGGATTTTTTAACGAAAATGATAAATGAACGACTCGTTTCATTCTAAGCTGCGCCAATTAAAAGAACGTGGCTGTTTTCGTCTTGGACGTAAGGCCATAAAGATTAATCTGCTTTCATTCCGTTAGCACCCACTACCACCGCTACCGTATGGAATTTTCCAAGCGGGCGGATGACCTTAATTTATTCTACGATGAATCATCAAACCGTCGGCTCTACTCGTTGTTCTTCCGCCCACTTTTGGCGGGGCGTTGTTAGTTTATTTGTCATGTTATGCCTTGCGGGCACAGTCGGTTTTGCCGCTGAGGTGAGGGCCACTGGCAATATCACCGGCTCGATCTCCAGCGCCGGCTCCAAAAACGCGCTCCAAGGTGCCACCGTGAGCATCCCAGCGCTCAATCGCACGGAGCTCACCGACAACGCCGGCGCTTTCATTTTTCAAGGTTTGCCGGCCGGCGTTCAGGAGCTAGTGATCAATTACAGTGGATTTACGGAAGCGCGCGAACGCGTGATTGTTTCCGCGGATCAAACGGCACGGTTGGACGCTAGTCTCAAATCCTCCGATGTCGTGGCGATGGCTCCTTTCACCGTTGAGTCGGTGAGCGAAGGCCAAGCTCTAGCTCTCACCCAACAGCGCAACGCGGCGAATATCAAAAACGTCACCGCTTTCGACGAGTGGGGCGTTCTGCCCACCCAGAACGTCGCCGAACTCCTGACCCGCCTGCCCGGGATCTCGGTGGCGCAGCAGGATGAAGACGGTCTTAGCATGAGCGTCAGCATCGGCGGACAACCCGGCGGTAATGCCGGATACACCCGCATGAATATCGACGGCATGGCCTCGACCGGCGTGGGCGGCGACGGACGCACCGCCACCATGCATTCCTTCTCCGCCTCTATGTATGAGCAGGTCGAAATCATCGCCGGTCAGACGCCCGACAAACGCGCCGACGGTCTCGGCGGCCAGTTGAACCTCGTCACCGCCTCACCGCTCAACATGACGGACCGCCGGCGGGTCGATTTCACCACCAGCGCCCGCTACTTCCCGTCCTTCTCAAAGCGCAACGACATGCTCTCGGACCATGCGCTCCGTCCGGACCTTAGCGCCACCTACAAAGAGGTTTTCGATGTCCGCGGCGGTTCGCGCAACCTCGGCATCATGTTCAATACCGGTTACCAAGAGATTGTGAACCCGATGGACTTTAATGTGAAGTTTTGGCAGGCCACCACCAACCCAGTCGGCTGGTTGCAGGATTACCAGCGCAGCAGCGGCCTCAATGACCGCTTCATCTCCGCGTTCAGCGGCCGCGTCGACTACCGGCTCTCGGCCTCGACAAAGATCTCGGTGCGCTTCCTCTACAATGCCGGCTCGGAGCCGTTCTTCCAATACACCCACGTGAATCCTTTCGGCAGCGCTAACCTTTCGGTTTACGACGCGACGACCAATCCGAACGGTAGTATTATGCCCGGCTTCACGGCCGACCGCACCGAGATCCGTCCCACGACCACGACCTCCGCCGGTACGACCGTCGGGGCTGCGCGCCTGCGGTTGAATATGTGGAAGGTCTCCTTCACCAGCAAGAATCCCACGGGCACGGTGGCCCTCGATCATACCTGGGGCCGTCTCAAAGTGGATCACGCATACCGCTGGAGCCACACGCACTGGGACTCCGGGGCCGGCCGAAGCCGCGAAGCGGGCGAAATCCAGATGCGCACTAAGGACCCGCTCGGCTTCATCCTCGATTACTCGAATCCCGACGGCAAAGTCTTCACCCAGACCAACCCCGCCGCCGTCAATCTCTTCGATGCCGCCAGCTACACTCCGTTTCTGGTCACGGCTCGAAATACGACCACCCAGCCGACCGACCAGACCTCTACCGTCTTCATCAAGCGCGACAACGTGACCAATACCAACGAGGTCTCCGCGATGGTGAATGCCTCTTATCTTTTGCCCACGCAGATCCCGATCACACTGAAGTCCGGTCTCGATACCGTGAACCGTCGCGTCAATGCCTTCGTGCCGAATGCCCGCCGCTGGTATGGCGTGATCGGCTCGGTCTTGCCTACCACGGGCCTCGTGCCGTTGACCGAGTTTGAACGTCAAAACTACGTCGGGGCCCGTCTCCCTGTGCTCGATCCGGCCGCGATCAGCACTACGCTCGGCAACACCGCGCTTTGGACCGAGGATGTGAACTACAACGCCATCGAGAAATACCGCAGTACCCGTATTCTGGAGGAAGGCGTGGACGCAGCCTACATCCAGGCCAGCTCGAAGATCGGCCGCTTCACCCTCCTAGGCGGTGTTCGTGGCGAGTCGGTGAAAACCGAGACGTTCTATTACGTCGCAGCCTCGGCCGCGAAGCGCACTCCGATCGCGGTCGAGCCCGATCCCCTCAAGCGCGCTATTCTCGACTACACTCCTTCCTCCCGGGATGGTGCTTACGTCAAATATTTCCCCAGCGCCCATCTGGCCTACGATCTGACCGCCAACCTTAAGCTGCGCACCAGCTGGTCCAAGAGCTACGGCCGCCCGCGCCTCCAAGATCTAGTCGCCAGTCCGACTGCAGTCGATCCCACCAGCAGCGCCTCGGGCACGGTCACCGTCGGTAATCCCAACCTCAAACCCGCTCTCGCCACCAATTACGACGTGCGCATCGACTGGGCTTTCTCCAAGCGAGGCTTCTTCTCGATCCGCTACTTCGACAAAGCGATCAAGGACTACATCGGCTCCTCCACCCGTTCTGGTTACTTGATTCCCGATGGCGCGGACAACGGTTTCGGCGGACAATATGTCGGCTACGAGCTCATCCAGCCCAGTAACATTGGCACCACAAAGTCTAAGGGCGTCGAGGTGGACTTCCGCCAGCAACTGACATTCCTCCCCGGTGCTTTGAAGGGCCTTACGGTTCGCGCCAATTACACGAATGTGCAGACGCGGGCGGTGTTCGGCGGCCTCGCCTACGCTCCCGGCCAAGTCGTCGGTTCGGCCGGTCAGTGGTATATTCCGCGCACCTATAACGTCGGCCTGAATTACGTTTATAAGAAATTCGGCGCTTCGTGGGATATGAACTACACCAGCCAGTTCCCCATCGCCTACAGCCTTACGGCGCCGCAGAACAACATTTACCGCGAGACCCGCACCCTCATGGCCGCTGGTATCACCTACCAAGTCCGCCCCGAGGCGACGCTCTTCCTTAACGTTGCCAACCTCAACGAAGAAGGCATCTCGGAATACCGTTATATTCCGACGCGCAACTACCGCGGCTATAACACCCCACGCTCGCTCAAGTTCGGCGTGACCGGCCGCTTCTAAAAACGGCTTTCGCTTTCCGGGGGCGATCCCAAGCGGATCGCCCCTTTTTATTTCCCTCCCATGACGCTTCGCTTTCTTCGCCTTCTTGTCACCTGCGCGTTCGCTGCCGGCGGTTTGCCCGCCACGGCTGAACCCTCGGCTCCCGCTGCTGCGACCGATCCGCTCGCTCCGCTTCTCGCCAAGCCTCTTTATCAATTTACCGAGGCTGAAACCGGTCGCTACCTCGCGCATCTTCAGGCCACCGAGCCTGATTTGCGTAAACGCATCGTCCACCTCGCCCGCAAAAATATTGGCCAACCCTACGAGATTTATCTGCTCGGCGAGATGCCATTTGAGACCTACGACCCCCAGCCGATTTACTGCCTCGGAAAAAGCGACTGTCTCGTCTTCACCGAGCACATTTACGCCATGGCGCTTACGCGCGATTGGACCGGCTTTATGCGCCTGCTCCAGCGCATTCGTTACCGCGATGGCCACCTCGGGGTCGCCACCAGAAATCATTACACGGAAGCCGATTGGAATTTCTCTAATCGCTGGCTTGTGCGTGATCTGACCACCACACTCGTTGGCGCCAAAGCCGTCGCATTTGAGGAAAAAATCGACCGCTCCAAGTTTTTGCTCGGCCGCTATGGCCTCACGACCAATCTGCCGGTCGAAAATTTCCGCGATACTTATATTCCGCTAGATGCACTCGAAGCGGTGCTACCACACCTGCGCGATGGCGATTTTGTTAACGTCGTCCGTGCTTCAATCACCCCTGGCAGTCACCCTAACGCTGAGATCTATGGCGGTAACGCCTGGGTCGGCCACACCGGTCTCATCGCGCACGGCCCCGACGGCAGCGTCCACCTGATCCACTCCTCTGAACCCGCCGTGCGTGAAGAACCCATCGCTGAATTTATCGCCCGCTCCCGCGAAAAAGCCGCCGCGCCAGGAGCCAAACAACGTCTCGTCGGGTTCAAATTCCTCCGCCTCACCGACGACCCGCTCGCTCAACTCCGACAACTCGACGGCCCCGACGCTCCACGCGTGACCTTGCCCAACGGCGCGGGCTTCTGATTTCATCTTGGTTTCATGGCTTTAGTCCCTTCTTCCATCGCCGCGCTTCCTGCCCGCACACTTGAACTCGGTGCGCTTCTAGAGCGCTGGGCCAATATCAATTCTGGCTCCGGTCACGCCGCCGGTCTCGCGCGGATGCGTGAAATGCTCCGCGCTGATTTCGCTCACGCCTTCCCGGCCGCGACCATTACCGAGCTCGTGACGGATGCCCCTGGCTTTAACCCTCCGGGCTCGCGCGCCCTCAGTATCAGCCTGCGCCCCACCGCGCCCACGCAAGTCATCCTCTGCGGCCACTACGACACCGTCTACGAAGCCGATGACGCCTTTCAAACTTGCCGCTGGCTCGACGCCACCACGCTCAACGGACCCGGCACCGCCGACATGAAAGGCGGCCTCGTCACGCTTTTCGCCGCGCTCCAAGCCTTTGAGGCCACCCCGCACGCCGCGCAGCTAGGGTGGGAAGTGTTGCTCACCCCTGACGAAGAAACCGGTTCACACGGCACCGTAGATCTTTTCCGTCACGCCTCGCGTCGCCACCAATTCGGCTTTGTTTTCGAACCCGGTCGCCCCAACGGCAATATCATCCATTCTCGCAAAGGCACTGGCGGCATCGTTGCTACCTGTCACGGCCGCGCCGCGCACGCCGCCAAAGTCCCCAACGACGGCCGCAGCGCCATTCTCGCTCTCGCCGAGTTTCTTCTCGAGGTGGCAAAAATCCCCTCCGAGATGGCTGACGTGATGGTTAACGTCGGCAACGTCCGCGGCGGCACCGCTGCGACCAACGTCGTCCCGCACTTCGCTGAATCCGAGATCGATATCCGCATCACTAAAGTCTCTGACGGTGCGCCGCTGCTCGCGCGTTTCCACGCCATCGCTGAACGCTTCAACACCCGCGACGGTATCAAGCTCACGCTTAAGGGTGGCTTCAACCGTCCCCCTAAAGAATGTCTCCCGGCCGAAGAAGCCGCATTCCCCGAATGGCAACGCGCTGCAGCCGATGTCGGTGTGGCTGCGTTTACGTGGGTTCACGGCGGCGGCGCCTCCGATGGTAATTTCCTTACCGCGGGTGGCCTGCCCAATCTCGATGGCGTTGGCCCCATCGGCGATAATCTTCATAGTAACCGCGAGTTTTGTCGTATTGAGACCATCGCGCCGCGCGCCCAGATTGTAGCCCTGTTTTTGCACCGCGTCGCTGCGGGTGAAATCACGTTGCCGCCCGCGAAAGGTTAAAGCCTCGCCCCGTTCGCCCGTGGCTAATAAAGATTAAAACGTTCGCTCGAGTGTTTGCCCCGGAGTGAGCGGACGCCATGCGGCGCCGAACTCTCGCAGCGCGGCGCGCACGCGGGTGAGTTCGTCGGGCGTGAGTGCGAGTGTCGGCACGCGTTCTTTTTTGCAGGCGGCGGCGAGTTTCACGCTGAAGTCGGCGGGTTCGCTGGCGCCACCCCACTGCTCGGCAGCGAGACAGGCGACCAGCGCTTCGCTTTGGCGAAGACGCGGAATTTTCGCGGGCGATTTTTTCGCCGCCTGAAATTTTTTCGTCACGCTAGCCAAGTCGGCTCCATCAGCGATCTGGCCAAAAAATCCCTCGCGCCAACCGAGCGTGGTTTCGATTACGAAATGAAACGCCACGTGCGGGAGAATCGCCTGCTTGGGCATCTCACCCTTTGTGCGAGTGTCGTTCGCGCGGAGGCACGTGAGGGCGTCGGCGGAATCAGACGGGGTGTTTTTGGTGAAACGAACGAGCATGAAAAAAGCGGGAAAGCGAGACCCACTGAACTCAAGTGGATCGCGCGAGCAAGCGGCGCACCCCTTCGATCGGCGCGGCCGTGATCGGCGCGAGCGGAAGCGAGGTGCGGGCTTTGAGCGCGGCGAGTACGGCGGGATGGGTGAGCAAAGCGCCACTGAGGCCAGTCGTAATCGAGGCCGGTGGTGTTTCTAGGAAAAGTTTCGCGGCGACTTGCGTGGCGAGCTCGAGAAGTTCAGTCGCGGATTCGATCAACACTTGATGCGCGGTCGCGTCGCCCTCCTCGGCTAAACGCAAGATCGCGGGGGCGAGGGCGGCGATGACGCGATTGGGTTCGGCGTGGGCGTAAAAGTAGCGCGTGATCGCGCGGGCATCGGCGTCGTCGCCGAGTTGCGTGTGCGCGCGCACGGCGGGGCCGAGCTGGGAGGCGGGGAGCCAGCCCTGAAGTTCCAACAACGCGCGGGCGATGGCGCGGCGGCCGAGTTCATAGCCACTGCCCGAATCGCCGAATCGCCAGCCCGTGCCGCCGGCGTAGTGGACGCTGCCATCGGGCGCGCGGGCGGCGACAAATGACCCCGTGCCGGCGTGAATCACGAGCCCAGGCGCGCCGTCGGTGGCGAGTTCGAGCGTCGGAAGGGAATCGGGCGCGGCGGTCACG
Source organism: uncultured Opitutia bacterium (assembly GCA_903872425.1). Lineage (GTDB taxonomy): Bacteria > Verrucomicrobiota > Verrucomicrobiia > Opitutales > Opitutaceae > CAIYUN01. The sequence continues at coordinate 30,806 of CAIQKQ010000042.1, forward strand.
TGGCCGTAGCCGGTGAGCGTCGCGGCGAACTCGGTCCAGAATGCGGGCACGCCCGACATGAATAAATGCGTTGCGGTGAGGTTGGCCGACGGGAGTTGGGCGTGGAGCGCGGCAAGGGCGGTGGTGAGCGTGGCGGCGGCGACTTCGGTGCCGGTGATGTTGGCGTTGCAGCCTGGGGCGAGGTGGCGTGCGACGATCGTACCGGCGGCATCGAGGAGGATGCACTCGGTCTTGGTCGCGCCGCCATCGACGCCGATTTGAAAAGAGGGGTTACCCACAGCGTTTGAAGCAATACACGGAAGCGGCCGCGGGGAAATATTTATTCGAAGCCAACGACCAGTGCGATTTGCCGAATCCAGTTGTCCGCGCCGGAAACGGCGGTGCAGGCTGCTTCAATGCAATCACCTCGACGCGCCGTTCAGCCTGCATTCTACGCATGATCCTCGGCATTGATCACCTCAACATCGTCGTCGCCGATATGGCGCGCTCGTTAGCGTTTTATTGTGACGTGCTGGGTTTCACCCAAACTAAGGAAGCGCACCTCGAAGGCGAGTGGATTGAAAAAATCGTGGGCCTGCGCGGTGTGAAGGCCCACGCGGTGTTTATCGTTTCGCCCGGCGGTGAGCCTCGCATTGAGCTGCTCCATTACCATTCGCCGGAAGGCGTGGCGCTCCCGGAAAATTCGCGGGCCAACACCCGCGGCCTACGCCACTTTGCGTTGCGCGTCACCGATATTGCCGCCGTGACCGCAAAGCTGCGTGCTGCCGGCATCGCAGTATCGGGCGAGCCGACGGCGGTGCCGGGCGGCGTAGTGAAATTCGACACGGGCGCGGGCGGCAAAACCCTGGTCTACTTCGTCGATCCCGACGGAGTGATTGTGGAACTAGCGGAGTATCGTTGAGGTGGTCTGAAACGTCTTAGGTCCGTATCCCACGATCTCGGCGGCTTTTCCCCGCCTCGGTTTTGCCGCGTTGCCTTGGCTTTGTTTCGGCGGTGCACCAGACATGGACGTGGGTGCGTTTCGCGCCCGATCCCAAGGCGCCGGGGGGGGTTAACTAGCGAAGGGATGCCTGCCCGCTCGCATTTGTAGGCGAGCCTGGTCTTTAGCCGGCCAGGGACAGTCGGTTAGATTCTGCAAACTTCACGCATCGTCGCTGTGCATGATGGTTTCGGCGCCTGCCACCCACGTGCTCGTTGTTAGCCTCGGGGAGAGGCGGAGGAAGTGGCGCAATTACACAAAATGCTCTTTGTTAATTAATAATTACGGCGAGATTCGTGAAATCGCGCCACTTTGCGCCACATCTTGCGCCATGCCAAAGCAGGTTCCAGAGGCAGAGCTGGCCGACATCCTTAAAGCCGTGGCGGGTTTTCCGCAGCCGGGCTTCGCTGGTGGAAATCGCCGGCAAGCTGTCGCGGTCGCTGGCGCGACGCACACTGCAGCGGCGGCTCGCGCGGCTCGTCACCGAAAAGCAGCTCGTGGCGTTGAGTTCCCGGGCCGGCCAGCGCTATCGCTCTGCCGGCGCCACGGCGGTCACGAAGCTGTCGTCCCTAGCCGCCACTGATCCCGACATACGCGTCCGGCTTTCCGCCGCCATTGTGCTCCGGATGTTCTCTTGGTTGCAGCTGGATGTTTTGGCTCTCGCCAACTCTGACGATTTACCTGTCTGGCGCTCGGCTGATCCGAAGCTCTGTTATTCCAGCGCTTGGCTACTGTTCCGCTTGGTCTGTCTCTCCACCACTTGGACCGTCAGTGCCTGGTCATTTCGGCAATCTGGTGCATGGCTTCTTCAAGGATTGCCCTCGGCAGCGCCCAAAATCTCCAGGGCTCTGTCGCTTTGGTGTATGCCGTTTCGGCATCG
>CAIQKQ010000043.1 GCA_903872425.1 uncultured Opitutia bacterium
CATGATAAAAATGAGTTTTTTTGGGTTTATATACCCAGAACAAATGTTTTGTTGCGTATTGCAGACTGGAATAAAGATGACCCGCAATCCATCGGTGGATGGATACCTCTGGCTTGCGTTGATGGTCTTTGGAAAATCAAATCGGATTTGGCGGCAAAGGACAATGTCAGCGCGAGTAGAAGGAACCTAACTGAAGAGGGCGCAAAAGAATGCATTGTCCACTGCATTTTCGATGGAACTTATATAATGATACCGTGACAGGAGCTTAAGTGTCCCTCGGACTTACGGCATTTAGTAATATCATGTAGAATGCCTGCTTGCTAGGCATTTCCGGTCCCAGTGCGAGCTCGCGGCCAACCCGACAGAACAACCGCTGGACGCAGCCCCGCTGCGCCACACGCCAACAAAAACGGCCTGACATAGGCGTCAGGCCGTGAGGAGAATTGTAACTGTGCGATTACGCCTTGGGCTTGGTGTCGGGAGCAGCAGGTAGCGCTGGGGTGGCCGCCGGAGCTGCGGGCGCGATTTTCACATAGGGTTCCTTTGGGAGCTTCGCTTCGTAGCCAAGCACTTGGAGCATCTGCACAGCGTAGCGCCGGCCCATTTCGCGCTGACCGTCGGCCGTGAAATGGAGGTGATCCGAGTTGCACGGCACACCCGCCGACGAGATCACGTAGGAGTTGGGTAGTACGCCGGGTAGGTCTTTCATGATCACGTTGGCGTTGGCTTTGTCGCCTTTCTGATCGGCATTGACCACTTCGCCGGCGAGGAGGGTAACTTCCTTGGGGTTCAGGCTGAGGTCCCGGATGATGTCGTCATAAATCTTCTTCACGCGTTTCGGCCATTCCTTGTCCTCGAAGTTGGACTCGCCTTGGTGGATGAGGATGCCGCGGATGACCCCATCTTTCTGCGCGAGCTTGGCCATCTTAATGAGATACGCATAGGGGTCGTTGTCATATTTGTTGGCAGCCGCAATTTTCCAGTCCCCGTTGAGCAGGGGGCCGGAGAGGTAGCCGCGGAAGGCGTCCTCGTCCCATAGCTCGATTCGGGTGCCCGAAACAGCCAACTTGATGACGCCGACGCGGTTTTTCGCTGGGAGGTTGGCGACCATCGTGCGGCCAAAATAATCCATCATGGTAATGCCGCGACTGCCCTTGGTCAGCGGGGGGACGGCATCATACCATTGGCCAAATTTCCGGTTTTTGGCGGGGTCGTCGAAGTCGGCCATCACCTGGAAACGCGGGTCCACCGTTTTATCACTCTCGTTCATCGTGCCGCCGCCCTCCATGTTGGACTGGCCGAAGCAGAGATAGATATGGAAGTTCGGATCAGGCGCGGCAACCGCATGGCGTACGGTGGCGGCAAGCAGGGCGGTGAGGGTAAGCAATAGCGGCTTCAGTTTCATGGCGGCAGGCTCCAATTAGGGGGTGGGGGGAACGCAGTGGACTTGAGGTTGCGCGTAAGCGCTTGGGACGGCGCAGTTGATGGCGAAAACTCGCGCCGCTGCCAAGCGCCAAATGGGCGCCCAGGCCGTCATTTACCGATGCAAAAGTTGGCGAATAGGCGGTCGAGCATCTGCTCGTTGTCCACCTTGCCGGAAATCTCACCATACGCGTCGAGCACATCGCGCAGATCGCTCGCGAGCAGTTCGACAGGGGCGTTGGTCGCGAGCTTGGTGAGCGCGTCTGCGAGTCCGGTCTTCGCGCGGGTGAGCGCGTGCGCGTGGCGGGCGTTGATGGCGACGAGGTCTTCGCCGGTGTCGTGCCGGAAGGTTTCGGCGCGGCGGACAACCTCGGCCAGCAACACCTCCATGCCCATGCCGGTGAGTGCGGAGACGGCCACGGCCGCAAAACCGTCCGGTGGCACCGCGATTGCGGCTGCGCCGGGGGCGAGCAGATCAAGTTTGTTGAGCACGACCAAGGTCGTTTCCCGCCGCATCGCATCGCGCAGTGCCGCAGGCAGCGGCGGGGTGGGGCGGGTCGCGTCGAGCACGAGGAGCAGCAGGTCGGCGGCGGCGGCGCGTTCGAGGGACTTGGCAATGCCGCGCGCTTCGAGCGGCGCGGGCGTGGGGTTAAGGCCGGCGGTGTCAGTTAGCCGCAGCCAGTGCGGACCGGCCGAGAGGCGTTCCTCAATGAAGTCGCGCGTGGTGCCGGGCTCGGGGCTGACCAGCGCGCGTTCAGTGCCGACGAGGCGATTGAGCAGCGAGCTTTTGCCGGCGTTGGGCTCGCCGACGATTACGGTCTTGATGCCATCGCGCAGCAGTCCGCCGTAATGTTCGGTGGCGAGCAGGCGGGCGGTGTCGGCGAGAATAAATTCCAACGCCGCGCGCACGCGGCCACGGTCCTCCAGCGGCAAATCCTCGTCAGGAAAATCAATGTAGGCCTCGACTTGCGCCAGAGCACCGAGCAGCGCGTCGGTGAGCGCGGTCATGCGTCGGCCGAGCGCGCCACGCAACTGCTGCTGCGCGGCGGTGAGCGCGCGCTCACTGCGTGCGTGGATGAGATCCATCACCGCCTCGGCCTGGTCGAGCGCGAGGCGACCGTTGAGAAACGCGCGTTGGGTGAACTCGCCCGGCTCGGCTAGCCGGCAGCCGCGCGCGCAGAGATCCTCCAAGATTTTCTGCGCGATGAACGGGTTGCCGTGGCAGGAAATTTCCAGCGCGTCCTCGCCGGTGTAGGAGTTGGGCGCCTGGAAAAACGTTCCGAGCACGTCGTCCACCAGCGCGCCGTGGCGATCGCGGTAGTCGGCGTGCTGCGCCATGCGCGGCAGGGTGGGTGTGTGCGCGCCGAAAATCTCCCGTGCTAACATCGTGCACGCCGGCCCGCTCGCGCGTACGACCGCGATGGCGGCAGTGCCCGCGGGTGTGGCGAGCGCAGCGATGGTATCGGAGTGCAGACGGGACATGGCCAAGGAAAGGCTGAAAGACCAAGGGGCTGAAAGACTGAAATGGACCGCCGGGACGATGCATTTGGCCGCGTTGGCCCGTTGCCGTTGGAAACAGCCCGGCCGTTTCCACTTCGCCGCGCGTTGACGCCACAAGCGGGGGCCGTTCACTCGTCGGCACTATGGACTGGTTAACGAACCCGGAAATCTGGATCTCCCTGCTCACGCTCACGGCCCTCGAGATCGTGCTGGGCATCGACAACATCATCTTCATCTCGATCCTAGCAGGCAAACTGCCCGCCGCCGAGCAGGCTAAGGCCCGCCAGACCGGGCTGATGCTCGCGCTGGTCACCCGCGTGCTGCTGCTACTCAGCCTGACCTGGCTGATGGGCCTCACAAAGCCGTTGTTCACCCTGCCGATACTCAACCACGGCTTATCAGGGCGCGACCTGATCCTGCTGGTCGGCGGCCTGTTTCTCATCGGAAAAAGCGTGGTCGAAGTGCATGAGAAACTGGAGGGCGAGGATGGGCACGGGACAGCCGGCAAAGGCCGAGCGTCTTTTGTCGGGGTCATCGTGCAAATCCTCCTGCTCGACATTGTGTTCTCGCTCGACTCGGTAATCACCGCCGTCGGCATGGCCAGTAATCTGGCCGTGATGATCGCCGCTGTAGTGATCGCGCTGGGCGTGATGCTGGTGTTCGCCGGCGCGATCAGCGATTTCGTAAACCGCCACCCGACGCTGAAGATGTTGGCGCTGAGCTTCCTCATCCTGATCGGCGTGACCTTGGTCGGCGAAAGCCTCGGACAGCACATACCGAAGGGCTACATCTACTTCTCGATGGCATTCGCCTTCGGCGTCGAGATGCTTAACTTGCGCCTGCGCGTGAAGGGAAAAACCAAGCCAGTCGAGTTGCACCAGCCGTATCGCTGACGGGGCGCTGACTCAACGCGCGTCCAGCACCAGCGGAGTGACGCGCGCACCCTCGGCGACCTTGTCGCCGGGATAGACGATCACGGTGTCGCCTTCGCGCAGGCCTCCGAGTACCTCGGTCGCGACGCCATTGCTGTGGCCGACTTGTACGTCGCGACGCCGAGCGCGGCCGTTCTCCAGTACGAAACATTGCCACGCTCCGCCGCGCTGAAAGAGCGCACCGGTAGGGACGCACAGCGCGTCGGCCGACTCCCACGTCACGATGCGCGCCTCGACCCGATAACCATCGCCGAGCGCCGCACGTTTTTCGAGTGCGTCGGTGAAGTCGGCGACGACATAAACGCGTTGTTCCTCCACACCGAGCGCGGAGATTTTCGTGAACGCCGCCGGCTCGACGAGCCGCACACGCGCCGCCAACGGCTCCGGACCACCCCAGCGCAAGAGGATTACACGCGCACCAGGTTGGATCGCCACGCCATCGCGCGAGAGCACTTCAATACGCGCCTCTAGGTCGGCGGGGTCGCCGATTTCCACCAGCGGAAAGCCCGCCGACACCATGCGCTCGCTTTCCTGCAACACGCGTAAAATTTTTCCACCGACCGGCGAGGTGAGTGCGATCGGTTCGGCCGCCGCTGTGCCGCCGTCCGAACCTAAGCCGGACGAAAGCGCCGCGCCGTGCCCGAGCACCGCGCGCGTCTGCTCCAACTCAAACTCCGCCACTTTCCACGCGAACTCCGCCGCGCGCGCGTCCTGCCCTGCCGTTTCGGCGCGCATCTGGGCCACGTCGAATTCCTGCTGGGACAAAACTTTCTGGGCGAACAGCTCCTTGAGCCGCGCGAAGTCCGCCACATACATTTTGGCCGCCGTGGCCGCGCGCTCGCGCTGGGCCGCGGCCGCGTCGCGCGCTGCCCCAGCCGCGTTCACTCGCGCTACCGCTTGCGCCTGGGTGCGCGCGTCGAGGAAGTCCGCGCCGCCACCCTCGAGGAGGGCAAGTACGGTCTGGCCTGCTACGACGGGAGCACCGGCTTTCCAGTCTATGCGCCGCAGATGCCCGGCAACCGGCGCCGAGACGACGTAGCGGTTGCGCACGCGCGTCATGCCCTCTTCGTCCACGGTCACAACAAGCGGTCCGCGCTCGACCACCGCGACCTCGACCGACGTCGGGCGCGGCCACAGGCCGACAACGACGAGCGCGACGAGCAGCGCGCCGCCCAGCCACGGCAGACGGTGGCGCCATGCGGCCGCACCCGAGTGTTTGGCAGGAAAGGAAGACGGGGAAGATGGGTTCATGGAAAAAGTATCAGGCAAGGTCGGTGGCTTGTCCCGGCCGTGCGCCGACCGGGCGGCACGTGCAAAACACGCGCATGACGGAGCTGGTTCGGGTTTGAGAAAAAGTAGTGCATGGTTTCAGTCGAGCGCCTTGAGCGCGCCCGCGAGATCGAGGCCCGCGATCTTGCGCGCTGCGAGCCAGGCCGACAACGCCGAAGCGGTGGCCACCACGGCGACGGCGAATGCGTAGTTCGCCGTCGTGAGCACGAGTGGCAACCGCACGGTTTCGGTGCTTACGGTCGTAACTATGGCCCGAGCGAGTTGGGTGCCGACGAGCAGCCCAAGCGGCAGCGCAGAGAGTGTGAGCAGCACCAGTTCACCCACTAGTACGGCACCGACCTCGCGGCGGGTGAAACCGAGCACGCGTAGTGTCGCCAGCTCGCGCGCACGTTCGGAGAGCGAAATGCGCGCGCTATTGTAGATGATGCCGAAGGCCACAATGGCCGCGAACGTCGCATACATTTTTTGCAGCAGACCGATGCTTTCCGCGGTCGTCGCCCGGAAGCCTTCGCGGAGCGAATTTTTCACATAGCAGCCGGCGATTTGCGGCGTTGCCTTCAGCGCGCGGAGAAAGGTGTCCCATTCGCCTGCGGCCACGGTGAGGTGCGCGCCGTTCACGCGGTCGCCCTCCAGAAGGAGGCGGTTGACCGCGCCAAGTTCCATATAGGCCGCGACGCCGGCAAAGTCATCCGCCAGCCCGGCGAGCGGCACGACCAGATCGCGCGCCTCACCCTCCAGTGGACGAATGGTGAGCGGGTCGCCGGGTTGAACGTGAAGCACCTCAGCAAGTTTCGCGGAGATAATTAGACCGCGCTCGGGTAACGTGAGTTGGGCCGGGTGCCCGTCTATCACGCGGTCGAGGGAGCCCCGCGCCGGTAGGCCTTGTAGTGCGAGCCGCCGCACCTGCGGCCCGGAGCGCAGCTCCACCGGCACCGAGCGAAATGGCTCGGCCAGCACCACGCCCGGTAGATGCTGAAAATCGGCGAGTACACGCGCCGCCTGCGGCTCGGCGAGCATGACCGTCACGGTCTGGCGCTGCACCACGTCCCACTGGAAATCGAGCACATGCGCGATGCCGTCGCGCATCGCGTTCGGCAAAATCAAAATCCCCGTGGCCAGCGCCAGCGCGAGGCACGTCAACGCGCTGCGCGCGGGCCGACGGCGGATGTTGCGCAGCGCCATGCGTGACGACGGTCCGAGCCAGCGCGCGATGCGTAGCCGCTCGAACCATGCTGGCCGGTAGCTTGCGGGCGCCTCGGGACGCATCGCTTCGGCTGGTGGCAACTGCACCGCGCGTTGGACCGCACCCGCGACCCCGGCTAGCGCCGCGAGCGCGCTCGCCGCCGCCGCAGTACCAAGGGCGGGAAGATCCGGCTGGAAGCGCAGTGCCGGGAAGCGGAAGAAAATATGGTAGAGATCTACGAATTTTCCGCCGAGGAACAGCCCACCCGCCGTGCCGAGCACCACGCCCCCTGCGACGATGACCAGGGCAAACTTGAGGTAGTGCGCGCCGACCTGCGCGTTGGAAAAACCGCACGCCTTGAGCATCGCGATTTGCTCGCGTTGGAGTGCGACCTGCCGCGCCATCACGGAATTCACCATAAATGCCGCCACGCTCAGGAAAACGAGTGGGAACGCGAACGACAGCGCCTTCAGCACGCGCAACTCGTCAGTCAGCCGGCGGTCAGACGGGTGGTTGTTGCGGCCGTAAGTGCCCCGTCCGCCATAGGGCGCTAATAGACGATCCACGGCGGCGAGCACCGCTTCCTCGGCTACATCGGGCGCGAGCGTAAGCGCCACACTGTTAAACCCGCCGTAGAGCTGGAACGCCGTCGCCAGTTCCTTATACGGGGCCCAGAATACACCGTAGGTCTTGTTGTCCGGCAACGCCGCGCCCGGTGGCGCCTCAAATATGAACTCGGGCGACAGCACGATGCCGGTGAGTAGGAATTTTTGCTTTCGCCCGTTCAGCACCGCGGAAACCGTGTCGCCCGGCCGCAGTCCATGCGCCTCGGCGAACGCCTCACCGACCGCCAGCTCGGCCAGCGCGCCGCCGCTCTGCGCCTCCGGCAGCCGGCCAGCGCGCAGATACGGCCGGTTGAGCACGGGTGCGCCGCGCTCGGGGAGTGAGTTGAACAAACCGGTCGCCGGTTCGGCCAGACCGGGCACATCGAGGGTGACTTGGAGGGCTAGGCCGGTTTCGACGGTCGCAACGCCGGGGATGGCGGCGAGCTGCTCGCGGACGGCGTTGGGTGCGCGCTTGAGCCGCGCGAAGACCTGCGCAAAACGGTTCTCCCGGTAGTAGCCGTCGCGCGCCGCCGTGAGCGAGAGCATGAGCGAGCGCGTGGTGATCATCATCGCCAGACCGCACGCCATGACCAGCGCGACCGCGAGCGCCTGCGTCTTGAGCGAGCGGAGGTCGCGGAGGAGCTTGCGGTCAAGGAGGGGCATCACAGGGTGGCATCAGGAGCTGGAAGCGCGCGGCACGCGGGAGGAGAAACTGGGGCGAACGGGAAGCATGGTGTAGGTTGGGTCATTTTCTCCCGACGCCTGAACGCAGACGGTTGGCGGCCTTTACCACGCTAGGTCGCGTACAGAGCCGCGGTGCGCGTTGGTGCGTGCGTTCACGATGCGGCCATCGGACAGGGTGAATACCCGGTCGGCCATATCGGCGAGGATGGCATTGTGGGTGATGATGACGGCCAGCGTGCCGAGCTCGCCGTTGATGCGCTCGATGGCCTCAAGCACCGTGATGCCCGTCTTCACGTCGAGTGCGCCGGTCGGCTCGTCACAGAGAAGCACCTCAGGGCGCTTGGCGATGGCGCGTGCGATGGCGACCCGTTGTTGCTCGCCGCCGGAGAGCTGAGCGGGAAAATGATCCAGGCGCGCACCAAGGCCGACGAGGTCGAGCGCAGCCTCGGGCGTCATCGGGTCGCGACAAATCTCGGTGATGAGGGCGACATTCTCGCGCGCGGTGAGGCTGGGAATGAGGTTGTAAGCCTGAAACACGAAGCCGACGGCGTTGCGACGGAACTGCGTGAGCGCCGCCTCGTCGGCCACGCCGAGATTCCAGCCGCGATAGCGCAGGGTGCCCTGCGTGGGGGAGTCGAGACCGCCGAGCTGGTTGAGGAGCGTGGACTTTCCGCTACCCGACGCGCCGAGCAGCACGATGAGCTCGCCGGCAAAGAGGTCTAGGTCGACGCCGGCGAGTGCCGTGACCGCTGCCGTTCCCTCACCGAAAACGCGTGCCAGCCCGCGCACCTCGAACACCGGCGCGCGATGCGGGGCGCCTGCAGACCCGGGCGAGTGGATGGCTTCAGCGGTGGGCGGCATAGCGAGGCCGAATGAAACGCGCCTCGCGCTCCGCCGCAACGTGCAAACACAGCGGCCCGGTCCGAAAGCTTTGAATTAAAGGTGACGCCGCAAATTATCTGGCGGGCAGGAGCGGTCGTTCGGTTGCCACCGGCAGGGCAGACAGTTCGGTGGTGGTGGGCAGCGGCGTGATGATTTCCTGCAGGGCGGCGCGGAGAGCGGGGAGGCGAGTGTCGTCGGCGACGGGGTCGTTGTGCTCGTCCTCAATATAGAACGTGTCAATCGCCACGCCGCGCTCGGTGCCGATGCGCGCGAAGGTGATGTCGAAATGGTGGTCGGAAATTGTTTTCGCCAGCCGGAAGAGCAAACCGATCTCGTCCTTGGCCTGAATCTCGACGATGGTGCGCTCCATGGAGAGCTCGTGATAAACGTCCACGGTTGGCGGAAATGAGGTGTGGAGGCCACCGTCGGTGGGTACGACGAGGAGTCGGCTGGCGGCGTGCTTCTTGGCCTGCGCGACGATGTCGGGCAGGAGATCGCGATTGCGGACGAGCGCTTCCTCGACGGTGCGGGCGAACGTTTGCTGCGCTTGGGCGCTTTGCACGATGCCGCCGCGTGCGGGGTCGATAACGTGGAAAGTGTCGATCGCGATGTGGTCGCTGCGCGAGATGACTTTGGCCCCGAGAATCGAAAGGCCGGCGACGCCGAACGCGCCGGCAAGTTTGTAGAACAGCCCGGCCCGGTCCCAGGTGACGACGTGGACGACAGTGAGCGAGCGGTTGAGGTCGTCGTGCCACTCGATAATGGGCACAAGCGAGCCAACGGAGTCAGCGGCGGCGATGGACGCGAAAAGGCGGTTGACCATGCGCAGGTGCAGCGCGATCTCGGCTGCCTCGGTCTGGATGAAGTACCGTTCGGGTAAGAGATGGAAATGCGCGGTGATCTCTTCCGGGCCGACGCCGGGAGTGTTTTGGGCAATGAGTTCCTGCTGGAGCATCTGGAGGCGCTGGGTATGGCGGGCGGCGACGCCCTCACCGTGGATCAGGCGGTCGAGTGTGGCGCGGTAGAGAGTGGTGTGAAGGGTGTCCTTGTAGTCGTTCCACAGCCCCGCGGCGGTGCCGCGTGCATCGCAAAACGTGTGAACGTAGAGGAAGCAGAGCTTCTCGGCGTCGGGCATGAGGGCGGCGAAAGCGGTGGCGGTATTAGGGTCATCCACGTCCCGCTTCTGCCAGAAGCGTGCCATGAGCAGATGATTTTTGATGAGAAAAATAACCGTCTCTGCCTCGGCGGGATCCAAGTTGAGGCGGGTGAGGAGTGGGCGGGCGATCTCGACGCCGCTTTCGGCGTGGCCGGCAATGCCGCGGGCCTTGCCGATGTCGTGTAACAACAAGGTGACATAGAGCAGTGCAGGGCGGGCGGTTTCGTGTAGCGCGGCGCGGTATTTAAGCTGCGGTGGGCCGGGCTCAGTAAAGACGAGGTCGAGCTCGCGGATGGTGTTGAGCGTGTGAATGTCGGCCGTGTAGCGGTGGTAAAACTCGTGCTGTACGAGGCAGGTGAGCGCTTTGAACTCGGGAATGAACCGTCCGAGTATGCCGAGCTCGTGCATGAGGTTGAGGGTGGGGAAGACCGCTCCAGCCTCGTCGAGGATTGCGCGGAAACTGATGCACGCGTCGGGCGACTGGCTGATGTTTCGCGTGATGAGTGGCAGTGAGTCCTGAATGAGCGTTTGGAGGGCGAAGTCCGGTTGCGCCTGCAGTTGCTGGCAGTGGCGGAACACGCGGATGAGCCGCACAGGGTCGGCCTGGAACACGTCCGGCGTGTCTGCGCTCAGCTCGGTGCCACGCAGGACGAAGCCGTCCACGCGTTTGGTTTTCTGGAAGCGCGTCGAGCGTACGAGCGCGCGAAAAGAAAATTTTTCCGCGCCCGCCGCCGGCCCGGCCGCGAGGGCGAGGCGATTTTCTGCAATTTTGGAGATGCGGTAAATCGTCTGCGCGGCGCGGTAGTAGTCGTGCATGAACTCCTCGACCCGGCCGAGTGCATTGCGCTGCGTGTAGCCAAGGCCGGCGGCGACCTTCGGCTGCGCCTCGAGGTCAAGCAGGTCGGTCGGACGTTTGCCGATAAAATGCAGCTCGTTACGTGCGCGCAGGAGAAAATCATAGGCGCGGGAAAAGTCGCGCAGCTCGTTTTTGCGAAGGTAATTTTGCGCCGCTAGCTCGTCTAGGCCGGCGACGCCGAACTTGACTCGCGCCATCCAGATCGCGTTCTGAAAATCGCGCAGACCGCCCATGCCGTTCTTGATGTCCGGCTCCTGCAGAAAAACCGTGCCGGCCTTTGCGCGGCGCGCGGCCTGGTCGGCGAGGCGGGCTGCGATGTAGTCGAGCGGTTTCTCGGTAGTGTAAAAATTACGAAAGGCCGTCGCAAAGCCTTCAAACAGCGGTGCGGAGCCGGCCACCAGCCGGGCCTCGATCAGCGCCGTCTTGGTCTGGATGTCGCCGCGTGCTTCGGCGAACGCCTCCTCGACCGTGCGGGTCGAATGGCCGACTTTTAGGCCGCAGTCCCAGAGCGGGTAAAGGATTTCGTCAATGAGGTGCTGCTGGAGGGGCTTGATCGCGTCCGGCTTCGCCTTCGACGGAAAGAGAAACATGATGTCAATGTCACTGAACGGCGAGAGTTCCGCGCGACCATAGCCGCCGAGCGCGAGTAGCGCGACCGGGGAAGGCGGTGCGCCGTGTTTCCGTGCAAAGTCGGCCAGCGCGTAGTCAAACAGGTGTGCCAGAAGGGCGTCCACCATCGCGCTGCGCGCCCGGGTGACGGCGAGGCCTGGCTCGCCTGCGTCGTGGTGCATGCGGATCATCGCGCTTTCGAGGCGGAGGAACGTCTTGCACGCGGCGAGGCGCTTCGCCATCGGTGCCTCGTCGGCAAAGTCGAGGCGGGCGCGCGCGTGTTTCTGGATACGTCCGTTCATGGGCGCAGGCAGGCAAAGGGAAATTGTCCCGCGGCGCAAAGCGGTAAATAGAGCGCTCGGTCGGCGAGGGAATGCTTGTCACCCCGCGGGTGAACGCAAAAGGCGTTACATCCGCGCGGCTCAGTCGGCCGGCGGGATCGCGCAAATGACGTAGGGGAGGCCGGGGGCTTGCACGATGACGGGCCAACCGACGGAGAGTTTGCCCGGCTCCGGCTCGTGGACGGCGTCATGGTAGAAAGGCGAGCTTTCGACTAGGTATTTCGTGTTGGGGCTTCCCGGATAGAGTAGCAATAAGGTGATATTAAGGGCACGTAGGCGGCGTTGCTGATCCTTCGCATTCAGGCTGCGGTCGAAGAGAAACGCCACCTCTGGGCTCCAGATGGGCACGAGGTCGCAGCCGCTAGCGGCGTTGGCGAGCACCGCCTGGGCGTAGGCGTTTTCGGTGAGGATGCGCGTGCCGGTTTTGAGCAGCGGGGCGAGCTGCGAATCAGCGAGAAAGCGCTCTGCCCCGCCCGATGGCGGCACAGTGGCGGCGAAGGCTGCGCGGTACTTGGCCCAGTCGGGCTGCGCGGGGTTTTTGTCCTCGCCGAGCTGCGTAGGATTAAACGGAAACACCGCCGCGAGCAAGGCGGCGCGCAGCAGCGTCGTTAGCACCGCCACCGTCACGAGCCACCGCCGCGCCGGCCCGCGTGACACCCGCTCTAGCCCGACGGCTGCCGCGACCGCCAGCAACAAAGCCACCGGGCTGAGCATGCGCGCGCCGTAGGCCGTGCCGCCGGGCATCAGCCCGCCCAGCGCGAGCCACAGCCACAACGCCCCGCCCACGGCCGCCGTCCCCGCCAGCCACCCCGCGCGGCGCACGAGCCACACCGCGGCTGGTGCGCCAGCCACGATTTGCCAGCCCATATCAGCCAGAAACTCCTTTGCGAGCGCGAGCCACGCGGCTGTCGTGAAAGTTCCCAGCCCGAAAATCGGCCGATATTTTTGCATTAGCGCTTCGAACACCGCGTTGCTTGGGAAGAGGCCCAGTCCGTGGTTGTACAGCGGGTTGCCGTTACGGAGCCAGTTGCGGACGTGCCATGGCGCGAGAATTAGCGCCGCGGTGCTGCCGAACACCACAACCGCCCGCCATCCGAGCCGCCGACCTAGCAGCACGAGGCAGCCGCCCGCTACGAAAGCCGGGCCATACTCGCGCGCCAGCCCCGCCACGCCGCCGCCCAGCAGTCCGGCGAGCACGAGCGCGCGGATATCCTTCGCGCCGTCAGCCCGCAGCAACGCGAGCATCATACCGGCCACGCCGAACGCCGTCAGGCCAGTCTCCTGGCCGATCATCACTGCACGGAAAAACATGGGCGTCGCCGCGAGCACCGCCGCCGCCATTACGCCGGCGCGCCGGTGGTTACTGACTTGGGACGCCAGTTGGTAAGCGAGGAAGAGCGCACCGAGGTATTGCGCGATGGCCAGCGGCATCACGACTTCAGGCGCCGTCGCCCCGGTCGCGGCAAAAATCCACCAATAACCCGCTGAGACCAAGGGCGCGAAGCCGTCGGGGTGGAAAAAGATGTGAAAATCCGCCGCCGTCACCGGCGGATAAAACGCCAGCGAGTGCTCCCGCAACATTTGTCGCGCGAGAAAATCCCAGCGGAACAGCGTGTCGAACCCGCTGAGCGGCGCGAGAAAGCCGCGCCAGGCCGCGAGCAATGCCAACAGCACGACGCCGCCAAGCAAAAGCCAGTTTTGCCAGCGCTCGCTTTTCGTTGACGCCTTTTCCGCCGGCCCCGGGTAGAGCGAGTCTCCGACCGACCGGCTATCAGTATCCAGCCGGATGTCCTGCTCGCTCGCACCGGCGGGCACGGCCACGTGCGGGGGCCATTTCCAGAGTGCGAACGCGAACGCGGCGTTCAGCGCCAACAACCACCCCGCCATCGGCCCGAGCCGCAACGGCACGCCAGCGGCGTCGAACAACTCCACGCCGCAGAGCAGAAATAGCATGGAGAGAGGCACCGCCGCCGCCCACGCCCAGCCTGGGCGCCATCCGAGCAGCCGCGCCGCCAACCAGCCCGGCGCGACGAGGCCCGACGCGTAGGCGAGGAGAGCGAGGCAGAAGACACCAAAAGTCATGGGGAGAGCCGCTCGCGCGGCAGGCGGAGGTCGGTCATGGGCGGCGCGCAGCGAAACGCCCACCCCCGCCCGGCGCAATGCGGGAAATCAGCCTAGTTGCAGTCGCTCTAGTCTGTTGAGCGCGAGCCTGCGCGTGACGCATCGAAGGACTAGGTTCGTCTCAACCTCCCGGCTTGCCAGCGCGCTCGGCGGTTGGTTGGGTCAGTGTTTTCAGAAAACTTTTTCCATGCCCGAAATTTCCAAGAGCTATGAGCCCCGCGACGTCGAAGAAAAATGGTATGCCGCTTGGCAGTCCGCTGGCGCGTTCGCGGGCCGCACTGACGACGGCAAGGTCCCCTATTGCATCGTCATCCCGCCGCCCAACGTCACCGGCGTCCTCACGATGGGCCATGTACTCAACAACACTATTCAGGATATCCTCGCCCGCCGCGCCCGCCTCGAAGGAAAGTCCGTCCTTTGGCTCCCAGGCACCGACCATGCCGGTATCGCCACGCAAACCGTCGTCGAGCGCACGCTAAAAAAATCCGGCGAGATCAAGCACCGCGACGACCTCGGGCGCGAAAAATTTCTGGAGAAGGTCTGGCAGTGGAAAGAAAAGCACGGCGGCATCATCATCCAGCAACTCAAGAAGCTCGGCTGCTCCTGCGACTGGGACCGTGAACGGTTCACGATGGACGCCGACTATTCGCGCTGCGTGCAAAAAGTTTTCGTCGAGCTCTATAAAAAGGGTCTCATCTACCGCGGCAATCGCATGGTCAACTGGTGCCCCGTCTCGCTCACCGCGCTCTCCGACGAGGAGGTCATCATGAAGGAGTCGCGCGGCACGCTATGCTATTTCAAGGTCGAGGTCGCGGAAAAGCCTGGCACGTTTCTTACCATCGCCACTACGCGCCCCGAGACCATCCCCGGCGACACCGCCGTGGCCGTCAACCCGAAGGACCCGCGCTACGCCCACCTCATCGGACAACACGTCGTACGTCCGCTGCCGGCCGAACTGCCGCGCGAGCAGAAACTCATCCCTATCGTTGGCGACGCCCACGTCGACTTCGAGTTCGGCACCGGCGTGCTCAAGGTCACGCCCGCGCACGACAAGGCCGACTTCGACATCGGCCAGCGCCATGGGCTCGCGCAGATCGAGGTCATCGCCGCCGACGGCAAAATGAACGATGCCGCCGGTGCCGACTTGCGCGGCCTCGACCGTTTCAAGGCGCGCAAAGTCGCGGTGGAAAAGCTCACCGAGTTGGGCGCGCTGGTGAAAGAGGAGCCCTACACCAACAACGTCGGCTACAGCGAGCGCGCCGACGTGCCCGTCGAGCCGCGCCTGAGCGAACAGTGGTTTCTGAAATACCCGAGCGTGGATAAGGCGCGGGCTTGTGTAGCCGGGGTCGCTGACCCCGGTTCCGAAAAAATGCATTTTCACCCCGAGCGCTGGGCCAAGGTCTATGACCACTGGATGGGCAACATCCAGGACTGGTGCATCAGCCGCCAGCTTTGGTGGGGGCATCGGATTCCGGTGTGGTATCGCAATGAAGCGCCCCGCGTGGCCGGGGATCTCGGCCAAGATCAGATTCGCTGTCAGATAGAATCTCCAGGGGAAGGCTGGATCCAAGACCCCGACGTCCTCGACACTTGGTTCAGTTCTTGGCTCTGGCCGTTTGCCACGATGGGCTGGCCGGACCAGACCGAGACGCTGAAGAAATTTTACCCGACCACGACGCTCGTTACTGGGCCGGACATCATCTTTTTCTGGGTCGCGCGCATGATCATGGCCGGCTACGAGTTCATGGGCGAGATGCCGTTCAAGCATGTGTATTTCACCGGCATCATCCGTGACCAGTCGGGCCGTAAGATGTCGAAGTCTCTCGGCAACTCGCCAGACCCACTCGACCTCATCGCCAAGTACGGCGCCGACGGCCTGCGTTTCGGCATCATCTCGCTCGCGCCCCAGGGGCAGGACATCCGTTTTCAGGAGGACCGCATCGAGAGCGGCAAAAATTTCTGCAACAAACTCTGGAACGCCGCCCGCTTCCGCCAGATGAGCGGTGACGCGGGCGACAACTCCACACTCGCCGCCATCGTCGCACGCCTAGATGCCACGAAGTTCGACGCCGACGACCACGCCATCCTTGATCGGCTGCTTGCCGTCACGCGTGAAACGGACCGTTGCTTCGCGGAGTTTGAATTCAGCGCGGCGGTGCACGCGCTCTACGGGTTTTTCTGGAACGACTTCTGCGACTGGTATGTGGAGGTCTCAAAATCGAAGCTCCAGTCGCCCGACCTCAAGGCCAACTGCCTCGCCATCCAAGACCTCGTGTTGCGCCAGACCTTGCTGCTACTGCACCCGTTCATCCCCTTTATCACCGAAGAGCTCTGGTCACTGCTCGGCTACGGCGCACAGGGAAAATTTATCCAGGACGCCTCGCTCGAAAACGCCTCCCAACTCGCCACCACCTCGCATGCGCAGGGCCTCGTGCTCGACCGTGCCGCCGTCGCCGCCGTAGAGAAACTAAAATCCTTTGTTTCCTCTGCCCGAGCGATTAAGGCCGACCACAACGTCGCCAGCCGCCGCGACGTGCGCTTCCTCGTGACTGCCGCCGACACAGAGTGGGCTGCGCTCGCCGCCAGCCTCGCGTCGCTTACGCGTATGACCGGCGCGGTCGAGATAGTCCGGAAGGCGACAGTCGAGAACGCGCCCGCCGTCGTTACTCCGTTTGGCACACTCTATCTCGATCTGGCCAGCACCGTGGACGCCGCCGCCGAGAAAATCCGCCTCACCAAGGAGCTCGACGCGCTCAAGAAGCACATCGCCGCCACCGAGGCCCGACTCGCCAATCCCGCCTTCGCGGACAAAGCCCCGCCCGCGGTCCTTGCCGGCGCTAAAAAGCAACTCGCCGACCAGCAGGCTAAGCACGCCGAGCTCGTCCGTCTACTCGCCGGCTTGGGTTAGGGGACTTTGCGGGCCGCGCCGCCGTTTTAAGGGTTTTAGTCGGTCGAAATCGCGCCGACGGTCGTCGGCTTTGGCCGGTGGAAGAGCGCCGTGTGGCCGACCGCACCCGCGAGCACGCAGCTAGTGCGCTCGGTGATCTGCGCGATAAATTTCGCGCGCGTGGGCCGATCGGCGCCGAGGAAGCGTAGCTTCACCAGCTCGCGGTCGGCGAGCAGCCGGCTGAGCTCTGCGTAAAACTCGGGCGTCAGCCCACCTTTGCCGACCTTGAGTGCAGGTTCGAGGTTCTGGCCGAGGCCGCGCAAGCGGGAGCGTTCCGCGCCGGTGAGCGTCGTGAGTGAATTGTCATCCATGTGACCCGCAGCCTGCACCACCCTAACGTGGATGGGAAACAATTTGTCGGGGCACATTTTCTAGCCGAAAAAATCCAACGGCAGTTCTCGCCATTGGCCGGGGGCGAGGTTGCCGAGGGTAAGCGGGCCGAACTGCGCGCGGTGCAGGGTGAGTACCGTCGCACCGGTGGCGGCGAACATCCGGCGGACTTGGTGGTATTTCCCTTCTGTCAGCGTCAGCTCGGCCTCGTGCGGGGAGATAATTGTCAGCGTGGCGGGGGCACAGGGCGCTTTTTCACCGTCGAGCAGAAGTGTGCCAGCCGCGAAGCGCGCGACGAGGTCGGGCGCGAGGTCGCGGTCCACTGTCGCGCGGTAAACTTTTTCCACTTTGTGCTTGGGCGAGGTGAGGCGGTGGACCAGCGCGGTCTGGTCAGTGAGCAGCAATAGGCCGGAGGTGTCTTTGTCGAGCCGACCGACGCTGGTGACGGCGGGGTTGCGCGCGAGCCAACGCGGGGGCAGCAGGTCGTAGACGCGCGGACCTTCGTCGGCGTCGTGCGAGCAGACAAGTCCAGTCGGCTTGTGGAGCAGTAGCAGCAGGCCGTCGGGGAGGTCGGGTGGCTGGTCGTCAATCAGTACGTCCGCGGGCGCGGCCTTCGCGCCGAAATCATCCGCCACGATACCGCGCACGGTCACGCGACCAGCGGCGATCCAACCGCGAGCCTCACGGCGAGAGCAGTAACCGAGGTTGGCGAGAAGTTGGTCGAGGCGACGCATGGACGGAGCAGAGCATGGGCGCAAAAAGGCGCAAGGGGCGCAAAAACAAAAGTGCCATGCGAGGCCTGCGATTTTTTGCGCGTCTTCGCGCCGTTTTGTGGCAGCCTGCCTATCATGGGACGCGGGATATTATTATTGTTGTCGGTGTTCTTCGTGGGGGCTGGCGTGCTCACGGTGGTGCGCGCGCCGACCTTGGCGACGTGGAAACCCGCGTTGCTCGTCGGCGAGTTTGGCCATGTGCTCTGGATTTTACCGGCGGCACTCACGGTGCTGGCGAGGCGGAGCGCAGGAGTGGATCGGCCAGCGGCGCTGGTGGGATTATTCACCGTATTGCTCTGCCTCACGGCCGTCGGGCTGTTGCTGAAGCCGACTGTACAGGCGTGCGCGCTCTCTCGTACGCTGACCGCGGAACTTGGGCGCGCCTTCGGTAAAGTGGAGCTGACGCGCTCGCCGTTCTCGCTCAAGGGGCTGTTGGCGTGGCCGTCTCGGCTCGCGATACCGCAGACGTTGGAGTTTGCCCGTGCCGGCACTCCCAACGCGCTCGCGCTGAATTTTTATGCGGCGCAACGCGCCGACGGCAGGCCCGCTCCATGCGTGCTCGTCATCCACGGCGGCGGCTGGGACAGCGGCGACCGCACGCAGCTCCCTCGATTCAACGGCTGGCTCGCGCAGCGCGGCTACGCAGTCGCAGCGATTGACTATCGGCTCGCGCCGCAGCACGCGTGGCCTGCGGCGGCCGACGATGTGGAGACGGCACTCGCGTTTCTCAAGGATAACGCAGCGCGGCTCGGACTCGACCCGCAGAAATTCATCCTGCTCGGTCGCTCAGCCGGCGGGCAGATCGCGACAGCGTTTGCCTACGGTCGGCTCGACCCTGCGGTGCGCGGCGTGGTCGCGCTCTACGCGCCCCACGATCTCCACTTCGCGTGGCAATACGGTCGCGAGGATGACATCCTCCATTCTTTGCAACTCCTCCGACAGCTCACGGGCGGCACCCCCGACACAGTACGCGCGGCCTACGATTCAGCGTCGGGCTATTCGCTCGCCACGAAGTCCGCACTGCCGACGCTGATCGTCCACGGCGTGATCGACACCCTGGTGTGGCATAAGCAGAGCGAGCGGCTGCACACACGCCTCGACGAGCTCGGCGTGCCCAACGTCTTCGTGTCGCTGCCATGGGCGACTCATGCCTTCGACTACAATCTTGCCGGCCCCGGCGGCCAGCTCACGACATACGCGTTGGAGTGGTTCCTCGCGGCGGTGACAAAGTGAACCAGAAAAATTTACCGCTCATTAGGCATACCGCTCCTCTTTCCACGGATCGGCGGTGTTTGAGTAGCCGCGTACTTCCCAAAAGCCAGGCTTGTCGTCGGTGAGAAAGGTAAGGCCGCGTACAAACTTCGTGCCTTTCCACGCATAGAGCTTGGGGACGATCACACGGGCCGGTCCGCCGTGCTCCAACGGTAGCGGTTTGCCCTCGAAACTCGTGGCGACGAGTACATCGTCATCGAGGCACGCAGCCAGCGGGACGTTGGTCGAGTAGCCATCGTAGCCGGTGAAATAAACAAAGCGCGCGGCTGGCGACGGCCGCGCTAGCTCGTAAAGCGTAGTGAACGCCACTCCGCCCCAGCGGCAGTCGTATTTGCTCCACGTCGTCACGCAGTGAAAATCACTCACGTCCTCGGCCGGGGGCAGCGCGTTGAACTCGGCCCACGACAGGCGCACGGGATTATCCACCAAGCCGTCGAGTGTGAGCGTCCACTCGGCCAAAGGAATCTCCGGCTTCACACCGAGGTCGAGCACTGGAAATCCGGTCGTGAGCTTCTGCCCTGGCGGCAGTCGGTCGGCCGCTGCGACTGCGCGCGGACGCACACCCTTGGCGATCTGTTTCTCCGCCCAGCGTTGCTTGGCCTCGATGTAGCGCTCCTTCGACATGGCCCCAGTGTATCCAGGATGCGCGGCGTGGCAAGTGGGTCCGTGCACTCGTTACTTTCTTACGATTCATTCCAGCCCCAGAATTTTTCGTCCTTCGCCGGTGATCATCTGTGGCGTCCAGACGGGATCCCAGACAATGTGGACTTTGGCTGAATCCACGCCGGGGAGGGCGGCGATTTTTTGGCGGGCGTCCTCGGCGATCACGGGGCCCATGCCGCAGCCGGGAGCGGTTAGCGTCATCTTCACCTCGACAATGCGGCCGCCGGCCGGAGTGGTCTCGACGGCAAGGTCATAGACGAGGCCCAGGTCCACGATGTTAACCGGGATTTCCGGGTCGAAGCAGGTCTTTAGCGCTTCCCACGCGGCGTGTTCACTGAATTCGCCAATGGCGGGCGCGGGTGAAGCGACAAATCGGCCGAGATCGAGGCCGGAGATGGCGTTGGCGTCCGCGCCAGCTATGCGGTAGAGACCCCGGTCGGTGCGGACCGTGACGTTGCCACCTAGCGTCTGCATAATGTGCAGGCGGGTGCCGGCGGGAAGGGTCACAGGGTCGCCGGCCGGAATAGCGGTGGCGGCCGTGGCTTGCACAAGGGAAAATTCCTGGGTCGGAGTCATGGCGTCGGCGAAAAGCGGGGGGGGGGAATAATTTAGCGCGCAATAATATCAAACGGCAGGCGCGCGTAGACGCCGAGTTTGTCGTTGAATTGCTCCAGGATGCGGGCCTGCGATTTCACCTCGTCGGTGAGGCGCGTGACGACACCGGGAGTTGGGGTGGCCACGTGGCCAGAGGCCGGCCGTCGGGCGTCGTCGAGCAGATCGTTGATGAGATCGCCGATTTCGCGCGAACGGGGAAACTCCTCCAACGGCGCGTCGGCGGAGAGGCCAGCTTCCTTGGTGGCATACGCGATGGCGGCATCGAGGCCACCGATCTCGTCCACGAGGCCGAGCTTAAGCGCGGCAGCGCCCGACCACACCCGGCCCTCGGCGATCTCGCGGACCTTGGTCGCGTCGAGCTTGCGACCCTCGGCGACCTTGTTGATAAACTCGTCATAAATCCAGTCCACGGTCTTCTGGAACAGCGCAAGCTCCTCGGGCGTCTTGGCGCGGGCGATAGTCTCGAGGTCGGCGTGCGCGCCGGTTGTCACCGTGTCGAACGTGAGGCCGAGGTTGTTGGCGAGCTTCTTCACGTCGAAGAAAACGGAGAATACGCCAATGGAACCAGTAATGCTCGCGGGCTCGGCAAAGATGCGTTTCCCATAGGCTGAGATCCAATAGCCCCCCGACGCGGCGTAGCTGCCCATTGAGACGACGACGGGTTTGGCCGCGCGTGCCAGCCGCAACTCGCGCTGGATGTGCTCAGAGCCGGAGACGGAGCCGCCAGGGCTGTTCACGCGCAGCACAATGGCCTTCACGCTGTCGTCCTGCCGGAGTTGGCGCAGCTCGCGCGCAAATTTCGCGCCGCCCACCTCGCCGTCTCCGCCCTCGCCGTCCACAATCGCTCCCTCGGCGTAGACGACGGCGACCCGCGGGGTCTGGTTGTTCTCCAGTTTTTCCAGCGGTGACGCACCCGGTAAGTCGGCGATGTAGTCGATGAGGCTGACCTGCTTAAAAGTCTTGGCCGAATCCTTGGCCCCGGTGGCCTTTTTCAGGCCAGCGACGACCTCGTCGCGGTAAGCCTGCCGCGTGACGAGCTTTGCGGCCACGGCTCGCGCGGCGCGGACGAAGCCCTCTTGGTCTACGAGCGCCTGAATCTCGGCGGCCGGGAGCTTGCGGTCGGCCGCAATGTCGCCGAGCAGCTCGCCCCAGATGTCGCCGAGCAGCGCCTGCAATTGCTCGCGGCTCTCGGGGCTGAGATCGCTGCGCGTGAACGGCTCGACGGCCGATTTAAACTTGCCCACCCGCGAGATTTGCACGCCGACGCCAAATTTTTCCAGCGCCCCCGCATAGAACATCGGTTGGCTCGCCAGCCCCGGCATGAAGACCACGCCGTAAGGGTCGAGCACGAGGTCGTCCGCGCACGCGGCCAGATAAAAGTCGCGGGTGGTTGCCTCGTCGAGGTAGGCGACGACGGGCTTTTTCGCGTCCTTGAACTCGTGCAACGCCGCCCGTACCTCCTTGAGCGCGGCGAAGCCCGTGCCGTAACCATCGGGCGCGAGACTGCCCGTGAGCAACACGCCCTTGATGCGGTCGTCGTGCGCAGCAGCGCGCAGAGCGCGGGTGATCGAGCGCAGTTGCAGTGTCGCCGGGCCGCGGTCGCCAGCCAGCCGGCTGAGGAGCGCGGATTGCGTGATGGCGGGAGGTGCGTCGGTGAGGTTGGCGTTGAGATTGAAGACAAGGTAGGAGCCGCGCTCGAACGCGACGGCTTTGCCGCCGCCACCGGTCTGCGAAATCACCGCGCCGATGAGCGCGAGCGCCACCACGACCAAGCCGACACAGAATAACGCGAGACCGGCCAAAGTTCCGAGGAGCGAGACGAAAAAGTTTTTCATGAGGCGAGTGAGGCACAACCGTCGCGCCCGCGCCAGCGGATTCACCGGGTGGGGGAGAAGGGGCCCACACCACAAAAATGCGTCAGACTGGGAATAGTTTTTCTGCCCGTAGCTCTCACGCGAACACCACTCGCATCCGCGCCACGCCATGACCGATCCTCTTCCACCCGGTGTCCGTGCCAACCTCGACGTCATCCGGCAGGGACTCCAATTGCTCGCCGACCTTGGCGATGAGCGCTACGCTGCCCGCGTCGCGGTTGCCTACGGCGCGTCCATCGGCGGGCACATGCGGCACATCATAGAGCATTATCTCGGCTTTCTTGATGGGTTGCCCGACGGCGCGGTCAACTATGAGAACCGCGCCCGCGACTCGCTCTTGGAATGCGACTCAACTTACGCAAGCGACACACTCGCGGCCATCGCCGACCGACTGGAAGCGCTCGCGTACGTCAGCCGTGAGGAGCAAGGAGAGGCGAGTCGCGCGCTGCGGATTCATGCCGAGACGAATGCGGATACGGCGGCCGACTCGTCGATGTTGCGCGAGCTGGAGTTTTTGCTGAGCCACACCATCCATCACTACGCGCTGGTCGCAGTGATGGCGCGGCTGCAGGGCTACGAACCCGCCAAAGGTTTCGGCGTCGCACCCTCGACCCTTAAACACCAGCAAGCGCTCGCATGTGCACGGTGAGCTGGCGGGCCGCGCGCGACGGCTACGATTTGTTTTTCAACCGCGACGAGCTGCACACCCGCGCGCCCGAATTGCCGCCCGCGTTGTCTGAGCGCGACGGCGTGCGTTTTCTCGCCCCGCGCGACGGCGACCACGGCGGCACCTGGCTTGCCGTCAATGAGCACGGTCTCACCGTGTGTCTGCTCAACGACTACGCCAACCCGTGGCGCCCTGCGGCTGGAGGAGCTGATCCTTGCTGATGACCGCGCGGTCGACATGGCCCCGTTTTTTCTGAAAAGACACGCCGCGCGGCTCGACGACGTGCCAACGGCGGGCGAGACGGTTGCACTCTCCGAACTCGGCACGCACTGTCAGGGTGCGTTGTTCCTTGATGGCGCGTCGCTCGCAACCCCGGCGCTGGACGTGGCGGTTGAGCGCGTGAGTCGCACGTTTGCGGGCTTTTATTTCGGCCGTTACGATGTGCGCGCGGCGTCTGCGGAGGCGTTTCAAAGCGGCGAATTTTCCGTCATCGAGCTGAACGGCCTGACCTCCGAAGCTACCAGTATCTACGATCCACGTCACAACGTATGGTACGGCTGGCGCACCCTCTTTCGTCAGTGGGAGCTGGCTTTTGTCATCGCCGCCGAAAACCGTGCGGCAGGTGCGGATGTGCTGACGTTGGGGAATACTTTTCGCGTGTGGCGCGCAGCTGGGAAAGGGTGAGCAGAAGGGCCGTGGGGGCGGCCTGCCAGTCGTTGAAGAAGAGCCGGACGACGATGCCGCAAAGGCGCTGCTTCAAAGCGGCGAACCACACAGCCAGTCTTATCGCCTCCAACCACGGCTCGCCTGCGTCGACGTAGACGAGGCGCACCGGCCCTTCATGCGCTCTCTTATAGGAAACTGCGTGAGGGCACCAGCAATGCGTAGACGGAGTGGAGAAGTGTTTTGGCGATTCTCCTCGCTTGGGCTAGCTTGGGTTCGATGCCCCAACGGCGTTTACCAGTGGGTCCCCTCAATACGCGCCGCGGATGTGCGCGGCGACGGCGCGCTCGTAGAAGGCAGCAAGCTTGACGTGGGTCTCGGCTCCGAGTGGCGGGAGCGACGCGGCGCGGAGGTTGGCACGCGCCTGCTCGGGATTTTTCGCACCAGGGATGAGCACGCTCACAGCATCGAAGTCGAGGCACCAGCGCAGCGCGAGATCCGCCATCGTCCAGCCGGCGGGCACAAACGGCCGGAGCGCGTCAGCCAGCTCCACTCCTTTCGCGAACGGCAGGCCGGCAAAGGTTTCGCCGACGTTGAAGCATTGGCCATCGCGATTGTAGAGGCGGTGGTCGCTGGTCGCGAAGGCAGTCTGCTTGGTAATTTTGCCGCCGAGCAGGCCGCTGGCGAGTGGAAGGCGGACGATGAGGGCGATATTTTTGGCGCGCGCGGCGGCGAAGAGCTCGTGAATAGGTTTCTGACGGAATAGGTTGAAGATGATCTGGAGCGATACACAGCCGCCGTGTTCGACGCAGAATCGCGCCTCGTCCATCGACTCAACGCTTGCGCCGTAATGACGGATCTTGCCCTCACGCTTCAGCTCGTCGAGCCAGCCAAAGACCTCGCCGCGCCGAAGCACATCGGGTGGGATGCAGTGGGTCTGCGTAAGATCAAGCGCGTCCACGCCGAGCCGACGGAGTGACGCCTCGGTGAAACCCCGGATCTGGTCGCGCGTGAAACCATTGGGCCAGTTCAGTCGGCCGAGCTTGGTCGCGACAAAAATTTTGCTGCGTGCGGCGGGTGTTTCGCGGAGGAAGCGGCCGATAATGGTCTCGCTGCGGCCGGCCCCATACACATCAGCCGTGTCGAAAAACGTGACCCCACCGTCGAACGCGGCGCGCAGAGTCGCGAGCGCGGTGTCCTCGGAGACCTCACCCCAGTCGCCCCCGAGCTGCCAGGTGCCGAGGCCGATTTCGCCGAAAGAGCGGCCCGTGGGGCCAAAAATACGGGTGTGCATGAGGCTGCGAGTCGAACGGATTTTCGTGAGGCAGCAAGCGCGGAGGTGGGGAAGAAATTCTAGCTTAAAGCTGCCCCAATGCATGCGCAAAGTTGCGGATATAAAACCGCTTACCATGCTGGAAAACTTTGTGGTCCTCAGCCTCCAGCCGAACGGTGAGCGCGGGGATGCCACCGGGATATTTCGGGTTCAGCTCGCCGCCAGTCTTGAGCGTGCGCCAGTAGGGTGTGATCGCAGTCTCGCCGGCCGCGTCCGCCTCGGCGGCGGCATGAGCGGCGATCCAAGCAAAGATGCCCGTAGTGATCGGGCAGCCGACGGCCGCATGGTACTTACGCGCGACGGCCGCACGCAGTTCGTTCAGTGTGATCACCTGGCCGCGCGGGACGCGGCGCATGAGGGCGTCCACCTCGCGGGGTGTGGGGATGGCAAGGGTGCGCCCGCCCCAGCGGGCGGCGGTGGAGGCGTCGAGGGCGACGACTTTTGGTAGATCCTTATTGTCGGCGAGTTTCTCGCGCCAAGACTTTTTACCGCGTCGTGGTTTGGCCGGGGCAGGGGAGATGATCTTGCGCGTCATGACAGTTTTGAAAGGTGACCTGAATCTCAGTGGAAAAACGGTGCGGATTGCCTTTGAAACTAACCTTCCGACCCATGAGATTATTCTCCCGGGTGGGCAACTCGAGAAGCAGCTCGCGACGCCGGGTCTCAGGATGGAGCTTTGGTAAGCGCGGCCGAACTGCCGGTCGCGACCGTATAGTATCAGCGTGAGCGTACGAGCTTGGCCATCTCGTGGTCGCAAGCCTGCGACACGCGCGAATTTGCGGAATTGTTCACAGGTAGAGGGTAACGCATTTGTCACCAACGGACGGGTCGTCGGCTATTCGAAAAGAACAGTTACAGACTATTATGCAATAGGTTATGGTTTCTCCATCGGAACGAGCATCCCGATTTTTCGCACACGGGGCCAGGTTTCCTGACACGTTATTCACATGAGTCGAAAAACGATCAGTTTCAACGGCCGCAGACCGGTTATCGTTGAATGAACAGAGTGGCCGAAAGGGGCACGCGTTCTTCTGAAAAGCCTGGCAACTTCAGGTGCGTCGGAGGCGCGAGTCGCGGGCGAAGCGGAGTTTTTTCGGATAGTCGGCGATGGCGTGCAGACCGCGGCTTTCCTTGCGTTGGAGCGCGCAGTTCACAATGAGGCCGGCGACCTCGATGAGGTTGCGGAGCTCGAGCAGACGTGCGTCTACGGAGAAGTTCCAGTAGTAGTCCTGGGTCTCGCGGGCGAGGTTGGCGATGCGGTGACGGGCGCGCTCAAGGCGTTTCGTTGTGCGCATGATACCGACGTAATCCCACATGGTGCGGCGCAGTTCGTCCCAGTTGTGCGAAATGACGACGCGCTCGTCCCCGTCGCCGCCCCCGAGGTCCACCCAGCTGGGGATCGCCGGCACCGGCACGCGCGAACGGGCGATGGTGCGGAGATAGCGCTCAACCGACTCTGCGCCACGGCGCGCCATGACGACGGCCTCGAGGAGAGAGTTGCTTGCGAGCCGATTTGCACCGTGGAGTCCGGTGCAGGCGACCTCGCCGCAGGCGTAGAGGCCGGGCAACGAGGTCTCGGCGGCGATAGAGGTGGCGACACCGCCGCAGACGTAATGCGCGGCTGGTACTACTGGAATCAGGTCGCGGGCGAGGTTAAGGCCGAGCGCACGGCAGGCAGCGAAGATCTGCGGGAAACGCCGGCGCAGCCATGCGGAGTTGCGGTGAGTGATGTCGAGCCAGACGTGGGCTGCGCCAGATTTTTTCATCTCGGCATCAATCGCACGGGCAACGATGTCGCGCGGCGCGAGGTCGGCGAGGGGGTGAACCCCGCGCATGAACGCCTCACCGGCCAGGTTTCGCAGCACGGCGCCTTCGCCGCGCAGTGCTTCGCTGATAAGAAACCGCCGCCCGGTCGCCGAGTAGAGCGCGGTTGGGTGAAACTGGATGAATTCCATGTTGCGCACCTCGACGCCCGCGCGCCATGCCATCGCTACGCCGTCGCCAGTGGCGATATCGGGGTTGGTGGTGTAGAGATAGACCTGCCCTGCACCGCCAGTCGCGAGCATCACGACCGGCGCACGAAACGTGAGCACGCGTCCATCACGCACGTCGAGTGCGTGGACGCCGAGGACGCGGTCGCCACCGCGCGGCACAGGGCGGGCGAGCTTTCTGCGTGTGATGACATCGATCGCGAAAAAATGCTCAAAAAGCGCGATGCGCGGCTCGCGCGCGATAGCCTTAAGCAACGCCTCTTCGATCACGCGGCCGGTCATGTCCTTCACGTGTAGAATGCGCCGCTCTCCATGGCCACCCTCGCGACCCAGCTCGTAGCCGCCACCGGGGCCGCGCGAAAACCGTACCCCCCACTCGGCGAGCTCGCGCACACAGGCCGGGCCATCGCGCACAATGGCGCGGACAACCTTTGGGTCGCACAGGCCGTCACCGGCGTCGAGCGTGTCCCGCACGTGCGCGGCAAAGTCGTCCGTCTGCGCGGTAACAGCGGCGAGGCCGCCCTGCGCCCAGTTGGTGCTGGAGTCGGCCTTGTCCTTTTTGGTGAGGATGGCGACGGAGCGGCCGCGTTTCGCCACATCAAGCGCGAAGCTCAGGCCGGCGATGCCACTGCCGATGACGAGAACGTCGAAGGACTGCGTCACAGGATTTCGTTGTCAATCAGGCGCACCTCATCCACCCACGCCGCGATGGCAAGCAGTGAACGGCCCGGTACAACCTCGCGCACCGCCTCCATCGAGTCGCGGTCCACAATAGCCGCATAGATCACGCGCACACGCCGGTGCTGCGCGAGCAAATGGGTGGCCTCGGCGACGAGCCGGTCAACGCGGCGCTCGCCTGCAGTGACCATTTCCTTCGCGCGGGAAAGGGCGCGGCTCAACGAAAGCGCGTCGGCCCGCTGCGCAGCCGTAAGGTAGCGGTTGCGTGAGCTCAGCGCCATACCGTCGGCATCGCGCAGCGTCGGGCCGACGACGATCTCGACGCCGAGGCAGAGGTCGGTGGACATTTTTTTGATGACCGCGACCTGTTGCGCGTCCTTCTGGCCGAAGACCGCGAGGTCGGGCCGGACGATGTTGAGCAATTTTGCCACGATGGTTGTCACCCCGCGAAAATGCGCTGGCCGCGACACGCCCTCGAGCGGCTTGGCCACGGTCTCTTCGGTGATGAACGTCGAATAGCCCTTAGGATAGATGTCCTCCACCCCCGGCATGAACACCGCGTGCGCGCCCGCCGCCTCACATTTTTGGAGGTCGGCGTCCATCTCGCGTGGGTAGCGGGTGAAGTCTTCGTTCGGACCGAACTGCGCTGGGTTAACGAAAATTGAGACGATCACGGCGTCAGCGCGGCCAGCCGCGAGCCGGATAAGGCTGACATGTCCCTCGTGTAGCGCGCCCATCGTCGGCACGAGTGCCACGCGTTTGCCCGCCGCGCGTAGGTTTTTCGCGTGGGCCTGGATCTCGGAGACGAAGGCGATGGTTTGCATGGGGGAGGGGATTCGAACGCGCGAACCGTAGCGCGGCACCGCACAGCCCGGCGAGGCTAAATTGCATCGACTCCTCGGGTAGAATCGTTCGGAGCCTTCAGTGCTCGGTTCGCGCAAAGACGAATATCGTACACGCCCTTCCTTTGTTGGACTTACGTGATTGTCAGGGTGAAGCACAATTTATCGGTCTGCGGCTGGGGGGCCTGACTGCGGAAATTGCTCTACTCGTTTCGCGCCTCGAATATCGCCAACGAGTAGATTCCTGCCATCAATACTTTTCCCAAATCGGACGCCGCCCCTGATCGGGCGTCGAAAATCGATCACATGGTGAACAAATAGTCAGACCAGTTAAATCAACCAGCTCAGGCCCCGAAAATGCACTCCCTGCTGCCTCGGTAACGCAAGGCTTGCCCAACGCCCCCTACCACCGTTTGTTCATGATTTTCGACCGCTCCTTTTCACCCAATCGCCGACCCACTTCGCCTCCATGATCCGTATCAACGAAAACTATTTAAAGCTCAAGGCTAGCTACCTCTTCTCCGACATCGCGAAACGCGTGACGGCCTACACCACGGCCAACCCCGCAAAGCCTGTCATCCGCTTGGGCATCGGCGACGTGACTGAGCCGCTCCCGCCCGTCTGCATCGCCGCGCTGCACGCCGCCACCGACGAGATGGCCGAGCGTGCCACCTTCAAGGGCTACGGCCCTGAGCAGGGCTACGCGTTTCTTCGCGAGGCCGTCGCTCAGCACGATTATGCCGCGCGCGGTTGCGCCATCGAGGCGGACGAGATTTTCGTAAGCGACGGCGCGAAGTGCGACTGCGGCAACATCCAGGAAATCTTCGCCACGGAGGGCCTGCGCCTCGCCATTCCCGATCCCGTCTATCCCGTCTACATTGATACCAACGTTATGGCCGGCCGAACCGGCCCGAACGCGGCCGGCCGCTATTCCGGCGTGACCTACCTCGAAAGCACGCCCGCCAACGGCTACGTCCCCGCAGTCCCTTCCGTCCCGACCGACCTCATCTACCTTTGCTTCCCCAATAACCCCACCGGTGCAGTCGCCACCCGCGCACAGCTCGCTGCATGGGTCGCTTACGCGAAGGCGAACAAGGCCGTCATCCTCTTCGATTCCGCCTACGAAGCCTACATCCGCGACCCGGCGATCCCGCACAGCATCTATGAGATCCCGGGCGCGCGCGACGTGGCCATCGAGTTCCGTAGTTTTTCCAAGACCGCCGGCTTTACCGGCACGCGGTGCGCCTATACGGTTGTGCCGAAGTCGCTCGTTGGCTACGATGCCGCGGGCAACGCGCACGCGCTGCACGCGCTGTGGAACCGCCGCCATACCACGAAATTCAACGGCGTCGCCTATCCGATCCAGAAGGCCGCCGCTGCGATCTTCACGCCCGAGGGCCAGGCGCAGGTGCGGGCGATGACCGATTTCTATCTCGGCAACGCCGCGCTCATCCGTGCCGCCGTGACGAAGCTCGGCTTCAATTGTGTGGGTGGCGATAACGCGCCCTACATCTGGATTAACACCGGCCGCGACTCGTGGGAGTTTTTCGACCTATTGCTAAACAAGGCTCAGGTGGTCTGTACGCCTGGGGCCGGCTTCGGCCAATGCGGCGAAGGCCATGTTCGCATCAGCGCGTTCAACTCTCGCGCGAATGTCGAGGCCGCGCTCTCCCGCATTGCGGCGGCATTGAAGTAATGAGGGTTTACTAGCTAGTGGTCGCGGGCGCGGCGGGTCGGACTTTCGGTTAGGCCGCGTTAGGGGGCTTCCGCCACATAGCGATGAACATGCCATTGGCGTTTAGCTCGTGAGGTTGGAGGGTTTGCGTGGGTAGCGGCTTCAGTTCCGCGTGGGTAGCGGTAAAGGCGTTAGCAACTGCGGTGGTTTCGCTGCGCGTGAGCGTGCAAACGGCGTAAATCAGCCGTCCACCCGGTTTGAGTGCGGGCGCAACCTGCTGGAGTAACGTGAGCTGCACCGCGGCCAGCGAGCGGACATCATCGGGTGTGGTTGTCCAGCGGGCGTGCGGGTTGCGTTGCCAGGTGCCGACACCGCTGCACGGTGCATCGAGCAGGATGCCGTCGAATTTCTGATTCGTCGGTAACCGCGTGATACCGCTGGGTGTACCCGGCGGACAGCCGTCCCAGAGGGCTGTGCGGTAGTTAAAAATGTTCGCGCGGGCGGCGCGGCGCTTTAGGGTATCCAGGCGGCGTGCGCTGCGGTCGGTGGCCCAGACGGTGCCTTTATTGTCCATGAGGTCTGCGAGGTGGAGCGTCTTGCCGCCTTCGCCGGCGCAGGCGTCCCACCAAGATTCGCCGGGCTGGGGAGCGCAGGCGACTCCGACGAGCTGTGAGGCGAGGTCTTGGATCTCAAATTCACCGGTTTCGAATTGTTCCGTTTTAAACAAATCTTGGGTGCCCGTGAAGCGCAGGGCGTCGGGCGTGAGGTCGGTGGGCGCGCAAGCAAAGAGCGACTTGGCCAAGGCGGCGCGCCGCCCTGGGCGAGCGCGCAACCAGAGCGCCGGTTCCCGCTGGAGCTGGCGTAAATATTCCACCGACAAATCCATCTCGTCGGCGAGCCACACCGGCACCGCTCGCGCGGCCAACGCCTCGGCTTTTACCATGTTTGGTTCGGCCAAGAAACGGGCGTCCAAGCTTGCGGCTTGTTCCACGCGTTTTTGCGGCGAGGCCTTGGGCTCGAGCCACTGGAGCCAGCGAAAATATACAAACACGGCTTGGCTGATCGCGCGTTTAGCCGCTGGCCGCAAATAGTGGTGTTCCTTGAAGTAGCGCCGTAGCGCGGTGTCAGCGCGTTGGTCGGCCGGGAGTGCGGAGAGAATGTGCGCGGCGTGGTTGAGCGTGGCTTGGTCGGGCATGAAGAGGGGATTGAGTGGTGGGCGCTGATTTAAAGTTGCTCGTAACGACGAGCCCAAAGGGCAAAATCCAGAATGCGGGATGGGAGCACGTCAGCCGCGCTTCGCCCAGCGGCGCTCCTGCTTCAGCTCAAGACGCTTGGTCTCAATTTGCACGCCAGCGACGGCGGGGTGGGCGCGGAGCTGCTGAAAGGTAGGCGCGTTGAGTTTCCAGCCGAGAGCGTTGCTCGCCTCGGCGATGGGGGCGGCGCGGTTCTCAAACACAAAGGCAAATTCGACGCGAGTACTGCCGGGCTGCGCGTTGAGCGTGTCGCGCATCAAGCGCAGGAAGGCAGGCAACTCCGGATGCACCGGGTGGACGAGCCAGGTTACTTTACGGACCAGCTCGGCGACTTTGGCGTCGAGGGGATAGCACTCCTTGATGTTAAGGCGCGGGCCATCGTTGCCGGCGAGGACGTTGCCTTGCACGAGCACCAGG
The DNA here is from genome assembly GCA_903872425.1 of uncultured Opitutia bacterium. GTDB lineage: Bacteria > Verrucomicrobiota > Verrucomicrobiia > Opitutales > Opitutaceae > CAIYUN01. The sequence continues at coordinate 31,575 of CAIQKQ010000043.1, forward strand.
GCATTTTCGGCGAGCGTAGAGCCGTAGGCAGCGTAGGCGTCGGCGAAGAGGTTGAGGGCGGCAGAGGCCTTTCTGGTGGCGATGGTAAACGCGGCCCAGGGGCGGTTGTCCTTTTTGGACAGTTTTTTCGTGATGCCGCTGGCAATGCCGCAGAGGCGAAACTCGGTGCGGTCGGGCTGTTGCATGAGCGCATCCACCGGGAAGGGGTCGAGCGCATCGGCGAGGCCGGCATAGAGGTTCATCGGGTGGCCGGAGACGTAGAAGCCGAGCAGCTCCTTCTCGAAGGCGAGGCGATCGACCGAGGAGAAATCTTCGGTGGAATTTTCGATTTGGGATTTTCGATTTGGGATCGGATCGGCGACGGAGGAGGAATTTGAAATCTGCGATTTAAGATTTTCGGAGCCGGGCGCGGACGCGGCGTTGGCGTACTTGGTGGGCGGCTCCTCCAGCATCATGTCCATGAAGCTGTGCTGGCCGGCGGCCTTGTCACGGGCGTGGGCGGCTACAGCCGACATTGCGGCGTCGATCCCTTCGAAGAGCCTCTTGCGCGGCGCGCCGCTGAAGTCAAACGCGCCGGTTTTCACCAGGTGCTCGAGCACGCGCTTGTTGATGGCGCGGCCATCCACGCGGTTCATAAAATTGTCGAAGCTAGTAAACGGTCCGGCCACCTCGCGTTCGGCGATGATTTTTTGCGCGGCGAGTTCGCCGACGCCCTTCACGCCGGCGAGACCAAAGCGGATTTTTTCGCCGACGGGAGTAAACATCTCGCGCGACTCGTTTACATCGGGGCCGAGTACCTTAAGGCCCATGGCCTCGCATTCGCCGACGAAGTGCGTGATTTTTTCTGCATTGCCCAGTTCAGAACTGAGCATCGCGGCCATGAACTGCACGGGGGTAGTTGGCCTTCAGGAAACCGGTCTGGTAGCTCAGGACGGCGTAGGCCGCAGAGTGTGATTTGTTAAAACCGTAGCCGGCGAATTTTTGGAGGATGTCGAAGATGGCGTCAGCCATTTTAGCCTCGATGGCGTTGACGCGTTTCGCGCCCTCGACGAACTTCGTGCGCTCGGCGGCCATCGCCTTCTCGTCCTTTTTTCCCATCGCACGGCGGAGCATGTCGGCGCCGCCGAGCGTGTAGCCGGCGATAATCTTGGCGGCTTCCATGACCTGCTCCTGATAGACCATCACCCCGTAGGTCTCACGGCAGACTTCCTCCAACAGCGGGTGGGGGAACTTGACCGTGCTCGGGTCCTTTTTGCCGCGCACATAGTCGGGAATCCACTCCATCGGGCCTGGGCGGTAGAGCGCGATGAGGGCGACAATCTCGTCAATGGTCGAGAGGCCGATCTGGCGGCAGAGATTTTGCATGCCGCCTGATTCCAACTGAAATACGCCTGTCGTGCGGCCGGAGTTGAGGAGGGTAAAGGTTTTGGCGTCCTCCAACGGGATTTTTTCGATGTCAAACGCAGGGTTGGCGGTGCGGCGGATATTTTCGACGGCGTCGGCGATGACGGTGAGCGTCTTCAGTCCGAGAAAATCCATTTTGAGCAGGCCAAGCTTGCCGACGGCGCTCATGTCGAACTGCACGGTCACGTCGTCCTCTTGCAGCGTGAGCGGGACAAAGTTTTCCAGCGGCTGGTCAGTGATGATGATGCCGGCGGCATGCTTACCCGTGTTGCGCACCATGCCCTCAAGCACGAGCGCTTGGTCGAAGATTTTTTTCGTGACGGGGTTCCTGGCGACCTCGTCGCGCAGCTCAGCGGATTTTTTCGATGCGTCCGTCAGCGAGATGTTCAGCTCGTCGGGGATCATCTTGGCGAGGCGGTCGGCCTCGGCGTAAGGCAGGCTATGGACGCGCGAAACGTCGCGAATGACCATCTTCGCGCCGAGCGTGCCGTAGGTGATGATGTTAGCGACGCAATCGTTGCCGTATTTCTGGCGGACGTATTCGATGACCTCGCCGCGCCGTCTCATACAAAAATCAATGTCGAAGTCCGGCGGCGACACGCGCTCGGGATTGAGAAAGCGCTCGAAGAGCAACTTGAAGCGCAACGGGTCAAGGTTGGTGATGCCGAGCAGGTAGGCGACGAGGCAGCCCGCGCCTGAGCCGCGGCCAGGGCCAACCGGGATGCCGCGCGCTTTGGCCCATGCGATGAAATCCCAGACAACGAGAAAATAATCAATGAACTTGGTCTTGCCGATGACGCTCAACTCGAAGTCGAGGCGTTCGCAGAGCGTCTGTGCGAGCGCGGGGTTGGCGGCCTGCGCGCGCGCCGCGTAGTCCACGCCGTAACGGGTGATCAGGCCGGAGTGGCAAAGCTCGCGCAGATAGCCGGCGCGGTCGAGCCGCGAGGAGACCTCGGCCGGCAGCGGGTATTTGGGGTAGCGGTCGCTGCCCTTTGGAAAATCTATTTTCACCTCGCACATCTCGGCGACCAGCTGGGTGTTGGACAGCGATTCGGGTACCTCGGCAAAGGTTTGCGCCATCTCGTCGCGGGTTTTCAGGTAAAACTGCTCGCTGCCAAAACGCATTCGTTTCTCGTCGGCGATCTTCGCCCCGGTTTGGATGCAGAGCATGGCATCGTGCGGGCCGGCGTCGGTGGCGCGGACGTAGTGGACGTCGTTCGTGCAAATCACCTTGAGGCCAAATTCCGCGCCGAGTTTCAGAAGAGCGGGGATGATCTGCCGCTGCTCGGGCAGGCCGTGGTCCTGCAGCTCGACGAAATAGTTCTCGCGTCCGAAAATATCCACGAAACGCCCGCAGGCGGCGCGCGCCGCATCGTAACGGTCATGGAGCAAATGTTGCGGCACAAGCGAGGCGAGACAGCCGGTGAAGCCGATAAGTCCCTCGGCGTGCCGCGCGAGCGTCTCGAGGTCGGTGCGCGGCTTGTAATAAAAGCCCTTCAAATGCGCGTCGGAGACCAATTTGAGGAGATTTTGGTAGCCCGTGTGGTTTTTCGCTAGCAGGCCGAGGTGAAAGATGGTCTTGCCGTCGTCGTCCGAGCGGCCGTGTTTTTCGAGCCGCGAGCCCTCAACGAGGTAAAGCTCGCAGCCGAGGAGTGGCTTGATGCCCTTTTCCTTGGCGGTGCTGTAGAAATTGATCGCTCCGAACAGGTTGCCGTGGTCGGTGAGGGCGAGTGCGCCCATGCCCAGCTCGACAGCGCGGTCCATCAGACGGTCAATGCGGCACGCGCCGTCAAGTAGGCTGTAGTCGCTATGGACGTGGAGATGGACGAAATTTTGGTCGGGCGACGGCACAGACCGCCAGCCAAGCCCTTCGCGGGCGCCGCGCAAGGCGGGAAAAATGCCGTTGACGCCCGCCCCGGCGTCTGGCCTGATGCGACCCTTTTCCCTCCAAAACTCTGTCCATTTTCCTCCGCTCTCATGTCCATCGAAATCAAAATCCGCAAGAACGAGCCCGTTGACCGCGCCCTGCGCCGCATGAAGAAGAAGCTCGATCGCGAGAACATCATCAAGGGTGTCCGCGCCAAGCGCTACAACGAGAAGCCCTGCGAGAAGCGCCGCCGCAAGAACAAGGTCATGGCCTTCACCGCGATGCTGCGCCGCCGTCACGCCGAGTGACGATTGCCCTGCTGCCCGCCGCCGCGCCCGCGCCTGTCCGGGGCGCGGTTTTTGTTTTGGTTGCTTGCCTTGCCCCCGTCTTTCATCCTGCCGCCCCAAGGTGAAACCCACGCTCGCCCTCTCCACCAGTTGGAACTCGTTCCGCCACATGGATGGCTACGCCATGCTGCGCGAGATTGCCGATCTCGGCTTCACCCACGCTGAACTCAGCCACGGCATCCGCATCGTGCTCGTGCCGGGCATCATTCAAGCCCTTGAGGAGGGCTTCATTAAGATCAGCTCGACGCACAATTTTTGCCCGCTCCCCGCCGGCATCGTCATGCCGGCACCCAACCTCTTTGAGCCGTCGGCTCCCAGCGATCAGGAGCGCGAGCAATGGCTACGGCAGACGAAGCGCTCCATTGACTTCGCGGCGCAGGTGAAGTCCCAGGTGCTTGTGTGCCATCTCGGCAGCGTGCGCTTCTTCTGGCTCCACCCCGCGCGCAAACTCAAGCCCTGGCTCGACGCCCACCCCGACACCGTAGTCGCCACCGACCGCACCTACCAGGCGATGCTCAAGCAGGCCGTCGCCAAGCTCCGGCAGCGCATGCCGCCTTTCTGGACCCGCGTGAAAAACAGTATTAACGACGTCACGGCCTACGCCGCCGAGCGCGGTGTGAAGCTCGGTTTCGAAAACCGCGAAAAATTTGAGGAGCTACCCGTGGACGAGGACTACGCCGCCTTCCTTGACGCGCTTCCAGTGCCGAACCCCTGTGGTTACTGGCACGACACCGGTCATGCGCAGATTAAGCAGAACCTCGGCCTGCTTGACCACCGCGCCCACCTCGAGAAAATGGCCCCGCGTCTGCTCGGCTTCCATCTCCACGACGTGAGCGAGCAAGGCAAAGACCACCAGCCCGTCGGCTCCGGCAAGATTGATTTCAAGATGATCAGCCAGTTCTGGCGGCCCGAGCACTTGCTCACCCTGGAATTCAGCCCGCGCTTGACCGTGGACGAAGTGCGCTGGTCGAAGGAGCGCATTGAGAAGCTAATGGCCGAAGCGCCAGCGCTAGGGTGATAGGTTAATCGCAAGGCACAATCATGCCTGTCATCCGGCTGGAGACTCACATTGCTGCGCCACTAGATCGAGTCTTTGACTTGGCACGAAGCATCGACGCCCATCAAGACACGACGGAACGAACGGGAGAAAAGGCTGTTGCCGGCGTTCTCTCGGGATTGATCGGCGCAAACGAAGAAGTTACATGGGAGGCTAAACATTTTGGAGTCAGACAACGGCTTAGTGTGAAAATCACGCAGTTTGATCGGCCGAGCCATTTTCAGGACATAATGGTCAAGGGGGCTTTTGACCACATGAAGCACGATCATTTTTTCGCGTCCCGTGACGGCGGCACTTTGATGACCGACCGATTTGAGTTCGGCGCCCCGCTCGGCTTTCTCGGTCGAATCGCTGAGAAGTTATTTCTCACCGACTATATGCGTGGTTTTATTGTGCGACGGAATGCGATTTTGAAACAAATCGCAGAATCAGACGGCTGGAGAAAATACGTCAAGTCAGGCTGACGGAACCTTGGCCCAGATCTGGTTGCCTTGTTAGTAATTCTGCCACTCGAGCACTTGCTCACCCTGGAATTGAGCCCGCGCTTGACCGTGGACGAAGTGCGCTGGTCGAAGGAACGCATCGAGAAGCTGATGGCCGAGGCTCCGGGGCTGGCGTGACGCTGTCCGAAGGTGGAACGCGACGTTCCCGGCGCGTTCGGCTTGTTGTAAGCCAGCTTAGCGAACGCACCGGTCAGTTTTCAAAGGCTCGTGTTACCAAGTCCCGACATCAGCTTCCGAGTAAGTCCACCTTGGACGTTCCCGCTCTCCGTTGGTTCTGTTGTAATAATAAATTGGTCCGCCTTTTGTTCCAGCCAGATCGCTGGGCAGTTTGTATTCGATCCAGATTTCATCGGGTGAAACAGCGCCGACATCTTTGATGACATAACCTTTCATACTCGTCGCAGTATCCTGAAGATTTCGCCAATCCCAAGGTGTGATACCAAGCTTTTTGGACAACGCGGGATCGCTCGGTTTGTAATAGGCCTTTGGCGTGTGGCGCGGGAGGCAGCCGACAAGAAATGCCATAAGCAGGTAGGCGAGAACGCCGGTTCGTGTTTTCATGGTGAAGCTTCCGATAGAGTTAGGTCACCCTGATTTTTCGGTCGAGCGGTGGGATTGGACTCTTTCATCACGACACAGGCTATGACGCCTCAGCCCGCCGCTCGGTCACACGCAAAATCTCTTCCACCCATCGCCGGTGCGGGCCGGAGAGTGTGAGCGCGTCGAGCTTCGCCAACGGAACCCACACCAAGCCGTCACCGAGTTTGCCGCGCGGCGGCGATGTAGCGTAAATTTTTTCCGTAATGACGAAGCGCGTGATGCTACGCTGCCGGCGCGCAAGCAGTTCGCCACACGCGACGGCGGCGTCCGCCAGTCCGGCTTGCGCCGCCGTGGGCAGTTCGTGCTGGCCGGCAAGCCGCTTCGCACCGGCGGACGCGCGATGTAGCAGCAGTGCGCCGCGACGCACGCACCACATGCGCACGACCTCGCGGCGCTCGGTTTTCTTTGACGCGAAACGCGGAAATTTTTCGGGTTCGCCTGTCCGCGCTCCGGCGCAAAACGGGCGCACGGGGCAGACCAGGCAGAGCGGGTTTTGCCGCAGGCAGACGGTCGCGCCCAGTTCCATTATTGCCTCGTTGTGCGCGCCGGGATTTTCTGTTGGCAGCAATGCCTCGGCAAGCGCGGCAAATTGTTTCGCCGCGCTGGCGCTGTCGCGGAACTCTGTGGCGTCGGCCGTGAGCCGCGCGAGGATGCGGACGACGTTGCCGTCCACGCAGGCCGCGCGCGCGCCGAATGCGATGCTGGTGACCGCCGCTGCCGTGTAGGGCCCGACGCCCGGCAGTTCGAGCCACTCCTCCGGCGTGCGCGGCAGCGTGGGTCGGGCGGCGACGATTTTGGCGAGCCCGTGCAGGTTGCGCGCGCGCGAATAGTACCCGAGGCCCTCCCAGAGCTTGAGCACGCGCGCCTCGGGCGCGGCGGCGAGTGTGGCGAAGTCGGGCAGCGCGGCGAGCCAGCGCGCAAGGTAAGGCAGGACGGTTTTCACTTGCGTCTGCTGGAGCATGAACTCGCTCACCACCGTCTTGTAGGGCGACGGCGACACGCGCCAAGGCAGTACCCGCGCGTGCGTGCGAAACCACCCGCGTAACGCGTGCTGGAAGCCAGCCTTGGCCGCGAAGAGGACTTCGGAGTGATTGACCACAAAACATGAGAAGTCACAAAATGCCTGTCGAAGAAAGCCATGTTTTGTGCGCCAACAGCAGTATTAATTCCCCGCTTCCCAATCGCCCGTCACCTGCCCACTCTTCTACTCGATTCACTCCTGTCTGTCATGAACACCTCTCCCGTCCGTTCGTTGCCTATTTTTTTCGCTCTCGCCACCGCTTGCACCGTCGCTTTCGCCGCCACTGGGCCGGCTGACCTCGCCGCGCTTCGGGCCAACGCTGAGAAGGGTAATCCCGTCGCTGAATACCTGCTCGGCCTCGTGAGTGCCGACCCGAACGAGCCGGCGCACGACCCGGTCGAAGCTTACGTCTGGCTGACGCTCTCCACGGCGGGTGGCGCGACGGCCAAGCAACTCGACGCAGTTCGCGCGCAGCTCACGCCGGACCAGCTCGCCGCCGCGCAGCAACGCGTTGCCGCTTTAGGCGGCAGCTCCGTCTCGCCGGCGCCGGCTGAGCTCGCGCCCTCACCGCCCGCCGTCGCGTTGGAGACGGATAGGCTGAAAGCAGCGCTCGCCACCCAGCAGATGAAAGCCGATCTCCGCGAGGCTGACCTCCGGACGCTCAACCACCAACTCGCCGACACCACCAAGCGCCTCGACACGACGTTGGCTAGTCTTGTCGCGCGAGACAAGGAGCTCGCGTCGCTTAAGTCCCGCACACCCGCCGCGCTGGGGACCGCCACCGCGCCGACGGCCGAGCTCGACCAGCTTCGCCGCGAACGTGACGAAGCCCACGAGGCCGCCACCAACGCCGAGGCCGCGCGCGCTGAGCTGCACCGCCAGCTTCAAGAGGCCATTGCGAAACACGCCGCACTCCAAGCCGACCTCGTCGCTGCCCGCGCTGAGAAAGTTTCCCTACAGCAGGCAGCCGCGCAATCCGCCACGGCTGCGAAAGAGCGCGACGGCCTCGCCAAGGAGCGCGACACGTTGAAAGCCCAACTTGCGGCCGGCCAAGTGGACCAGATCGCCAAAATCGCCGCGAAAGACCAGGAAATCGTTGCCTTGCGTTCTGCTGCGGCCGCGACGGCGAAAGATGCGGCTGCCGCACAGGCCAGCCTCGCCACCACGATCACCGACAAAAACTCTCTTCAGCAGCAGCTCACCAAGCTCACGGCCGACCGCGCTGCCGAGCAGAAACAGGCCCAGGCCACTGCTGCCTCCGCCAAGGCCAAGCTCGATGAAACGGCCGCGTTGGCGGCGGCGGCAGCCAAGGCCCGCGATGCCGCCGTGCAAGAGCGCGACAGCCTCGCCAAGCAGCTCGCGACCACCATAGAGGGCACGTCGGCCACCGCCGCCCTCAAGTCGCAGCTCGCCGCCAAGGACAATGAAATCGCCAACCTGCGCGCCGCCGCCAAGGAGAACGAAGCCGCCCACGCCGCCGCCCTCAGTGGCTTGTCAGTCGCCGAGAACAACCGCCTCGCTGCACAGCAGGTGGAAATAGACCGACTGCGGGCGCAGCTCGCCATTGCCGCGGCTCCGGCCGCTAGTCATGCTGATTCAGCCGACGCCGCGCTCAGGCAGCAGCTGGCCGAGGCTACCGGCAAGCTCGACACTTCGCTCCGCGCTTATTCTCTCCAACAGGCTGAACTTGACCGCCTGCAGAAAGCCCTCGCCGACCTCGACGCTGAACGCGCCGCCACCGCCGCCAAATTAGCCGACGCCGGCAAGGTTAGTGACGAACGCGCCACCGCCGGTACACGTTTGCAAGCCGACCTTGACGCCATCCGCGCGGCCGCCACCCGCCTCACCACAGAGCTTGCCACCACGCGTGAACAGGCGCGCCTTGCACAAGACGCCGCCGCCTCGGCAGCCGCCGATAACCAATATCTGAAAACCCGTCTCGCCTTCGCCGACCCAACGGCTGCGGCCGCGACGACCTCAGCCCCCAGTCGCGCGCCGATCGTGGACGCGGTGCCGGCGGCCCTTGCTCCTTCGATTACGGTCGCCTCGGCCCAGCCGCCGTCAGTGAGCACGGTCGAGCCGCGCATTCACACGGTTGCCGCCGGCGATACCTTGAGCGGCCTCGCCAAAAAATACTACGGCAGCGCGGCGCGCTGGACCGCCATCCTCGACGCCAACCGCGCCGTCCTCAAAAATCCCAACATTCTTCCCGTCGGCTCGAAATTAAAAATTCCCTGAATCATCGGTCGTTTTAACCTTCATCATTTAACCCTCATCGTTCATTCTTTTCCACCATGCCTAACCTTCCAGCCCAATTCGCCAACGTCACGGTCGTGACCAAGGCCAATGTGTATTTCGACGGCAAAGTCGTCAGTCACTCGGTGCTCTTCGCCGACGGATCGAAGAAGACGCTCGGCCTCATTTGCCCCGGCTCGTACCACTTCGGCACCGGCGCGCCCGAGCGCATGGAGATCGTCGCTGGCGCATGTCGCGTGACGCTGGACGGTGCGACGGCCACCAAGGACTATGCCGCTGGCACCGCGTTCGATGTGCCGGGTAAAAGTGGCTTTACGATCGAGGTGAAGGCCGACCTCTGCGAATACATCTGCTCCTTCCTCCCGGCCTAAGGGCGCCGGGCAGAATTGCCCTTGAACCCGCGTGAGGGCTTGTCACGTTTGTGGGTTGCATGAACCTCCCGCCCCGTCTTCTGCTCGCCGCTGCGCTCTTGGCCGGCACCAATTCCCTCACGGCCCAGACCCCGGCCGTCGCTGACCCCGTCGTGCCGCTCGCCAAGGTCGAGGTGCGCGAGCCACGCCTCTTGGACATGCCGGCCGTCGTTACGCGGCTTACGCTCGACACGTTGCCGCCCGCGCAGCCAGGGCTGGTGGGTTTCGCGGAGGAAACGGCTAATTTTTCCGTTGCCAGCGCGGGCGCCCGCTCGTTCGGCGACATCTTCGCGGTGCGGGGACTGACGAACACGCCCTTCTTTGGCGATCCTTCGGTCAGTGTTTATCTCGACAGTGTGCCCCTCGGTTCGGCGTTTACCTTTCCCGCGGAGCTCGCGGGCTTTGCGTCTGGCGCGCTGTTGCGCGGGCCGGGGCAGAATACGCGTTTCGGCCGCGCCGGTCCGGGCGGTGTGGTACAGCTCACCACACCCGCTGCCGTCGCAGCGGGCCAGCAGCAGAGCGAACTGCGCGCGGGCTACGGAAATTTCAACGCGCGCGACGTCGCCGCGACCACTAACGCCGCCACGGCTGACGGCCGGGCTGACGTGCTCGTGGCCGCCGGCTATGCCGCCCGCGACGGCTACGTCACCAACACCACGCTCAACACGGACCTGGACTCGCAGGAGAGCGCGTCCGCACTCGCGCGGCTGCGGTTCCGGCCGGCGACGAACACGGAACTGGTTCTGCTAGTAACCGGCCAGCGTGCCCGCGATGGCGAGCAGGCGCTCGTGCCGCTCGGCGGCCCGCTTTACACCGTGGCCCGCACGTCCGAGGGGCGGACGGATTTAGATGCTCTTAACGCCTCGCTCACGGCCGCGTGGGAGACCGCAACCGGCCGGATCAGCGCCACCACCGCGCACAGCGACTGGGATCTTGGGCCGTATGTCAGCGTACAGGATTTCGGCCCGCCGGCCGGCGAGCTGACCAATAACGTCACGCTCCGCCAGCGGCTCTGGACGGAGGAAATCCGTTTCGCCGGCGACGAGCGGGCGGCGGCGGCGTGGTCGGGCGGGGCGCTGTTCTCCGATGGCCGCACCGACAGTACGGCGCAGCGCGCGTTTCTCGCGACTTTTGGGCCGATTGAAGACTCGGGTGCGCGGGTCAACCAGCAGGCGCTCGCAGCGTTTGGCGAAGTGAAACTGCGCGCGGGGACGGCGTTTACGCTTACGCCCGGTCTGCGCGTGGAGAGCAGCCGCAAGGACATCGCGCGGCTCGACAACTTTGTGCCGGCGGGAAATTTCAAGTTGAACAACAACTCCTCGGCGGTGCTACCGAAGCTCGCTGCGACCTACACGCTGTCGCCGCAGACCACGCTCTTCGCCAGTGTCGGAGCTGGTTACAAGCCCGGCGGTTTCTCGGCGTTCACCAGCTCGGCCTCACTGGCGGCGTTCGGGCCGGAGCGCACCACGGCCTTCGAGGCCGGCGTCACGCGCACGAGCGCCGACGGCCGGCTCACTGGCACGTTGCGCGGTTTCTGGTATGACATCAAAGGCTACCAGATCGAGCGCTCGTTCAACGCAACTGACTACTTCGTCGCCAGCGCGCCGCAGGCCCGCTCGCGCGGGGCCGAGCTCGAGCTCGAGTGGCGGCCAGCGGCCGGCCTCACCATCGTCGGCGGCCTAGGTTGGACCGACGTGATTCTGCGCCGCTTCACCGCGCCGCTCGCGCCCTTCACGGTGTTCGACGGCAACCGCGCGCCCTATGTGCCAAACTACGATGCCAATCTGCGTGTCGAATACCGCGACCCGACCGGCTGGTTCGCCGGCGTGGACGCGAGTGCGGTCGGCAAGGTGTTTTATGACGAAGGCGAGACAGCCGCGACCGCACAGCGCGCTCACGGACTGCTCGGCGCGCACCTCGGCTGGGAAAGCCGCCGCTGGCGCGTGAGCCTCTACGGGGAGAACCTGACTGCCGAACGCTACTACAGCTCCATTACGGCCGGGATCGGCCACGGCACGCCGGGAGCGCCACGCACCTATGGCGTGCAGGCGTCGGTAAAATTTTAAGCGGGCGTAAGATTCCGTTGCCGGGTTTCCCTTCGGGTCAGACTTAGGCGGCGAACGATGAGCGCCGACAAGCCCTAACGCTAGGCGAGGTCCTGCGAAAAATGTTGGCGTCTTACCCCACTGCCACCACGCGATGTTCCACGGGCTTCGGCCGGCCAGGCAGCTGCAACCTCTCACCGACGCGGCGGCCGACGAGTTGTCGGCCTACCGGCGAAACGGCGGTGATCACCGTGATGGGGACACCGCGGAGGGTGACTTCAAGGCCGCCGTGCTGCGGACCGAGGAACCAGACCGTCTCTCGTCCGCGCGCCTCCAGCGTCACGACGGCCCCGACCGCGACTGCCTCGCCGGGCGCGAACGCGCGCGGTGACAGGTGGCGGTAGGCAGCAATAGCCCCGGCGATTTCGGTGGCGAGCTGAGACTGGCCGGCGGCGAGGTAAGCAGCGCTCTGGCTGCGCATGTCGTATTTGTCCTCGGCGCGGTTATCCTCGTCGGTGGCTTCGTCATGCGAGGCGTGGGCAGCGGCGGTCTGGAGCGCGAGCTCGGCCTCGAGTTGGACGAGGATGGCGTGCAGGAGAGCGGTTTTATCCACAGGAGAAATGAAGGAAAATTCGCGCGCGAAAGCGAGCGAGCATAGCGCAGTGCGGAATAAAATGTCAGCAGGCTGCCGTGGTAACCGAAACGGAGATACGAGTGATCTGGTTTTCGGCCACGCTCGCTCGAAGTTCTGAGAGCCAAATTTTTATCCCAGACTTGCCTCAAATTTAATCGCGTCCTCCGGAGTGTCCACGCCGATGGAAGGGTCCTCGGTCACCCCGACCAGGATGTCATGGCCGTTTTCGAGGACGCGGAGTTGTTCAAGCTTTTCGATTTGCTCGTAGCGACCAGGCGGCAACGCCGAGAATTTTTCCAGCAGCTCGGCGTGATAAGCGTAAAGCCCGAGGTGTTTGAAACAAGGGTGGGCACACACCCATGCGTCGTCCACCGCGCCGGCGCGGTCGCGGGCAAACGGGATCGGGGCGCGGGAGAAACATAAGGCGCGACCACCACGGCTAGGTGTTACCTGACCATAGACGGTTGGGGCAAAGGGTGAGCTCTCAGTCTGATTTTGGCGCAGGGCGGTTCTTGCTCCCGCCAACGATGGAATGGCGCCCGACGGAGCGGTCGGCGATATTTGGACGGGACGAAAGGGTGCAAAAACAACCTTCACCTGATTTGGATTGTGAAAATCCAATGCAGCACGGAAGGGCGTGGCGAGCGTCGCCATCGGCGCGTCGCCAGCGATGAGTACGGCGAGGGCGCGGATCTGCGCGCCGGTCACAAGCGGTTCGTCGGCCTGTACATTGATGACGCGTGCAGCGCGCACGGTGCGGTTGGCCTCGGCGAGCCGGTCAGTGCCGCTGGCGTGGCTCGGGTCGGTCATCAGCGTCTGGAAACCAGCGGCGCGCAGCGGCGTAGCGAGCAACTCGTCGTCCACGGCGAACCACAGCGGCAGTTCCGGGGCCTCAGCACGGATGCGCTCGGCGACCCAGAGCAGGAGCGGCTTGCCGCGCACCCGATGCAGTAGCTTGCGCGGGAACCGGGTGGATTCGAGACGGCAAGGGACGATGATCGCGGTCGGCGGCATGACCTAGCAGGATGGAGGTAGGGTTTTTGGGTTGCAAGTCATCCGCGTCTGCCGACGCTCCAAGGCGGATGACGCCCAAAACCGAGTCGCCCGCCGCCGGGCAGAAACATACGCGCGAGCTTACCGTGCAGAACGAGCTCGGAGTCCATGCGCGCCCGGCCGCGATGATCGTACGCATCACCAATAAGTTTAAGGCGGAGGTCTTTGTGGAGAAAGACGGTGAGCAGGTAAACGGCAAAAGCATCATGGGCCTCATGATGCTCGCCGCCGGCCGCAACTCGAAGGTCAAGTTCATCGCCACCGGGGTCGACGCGCAGCTCATGCTCGCCGAAATTGAGGCGTTGTTTGCGCGGAAATTCGACGAGATCTGAGGGCGACGGTCTGCGTACCGCCACACTGCGCGGTCGGGGCAGCGGTTATTTTTTGCTGCCGCCGAAGAGGTCCTTGATGCCGCCGACTGCGTTTTTGGCCGCGTCAGCTGCGCCTTTGACTGCATCTTTGGCGCCATCCACTACGGCGGTGCCGGCTTTGACCACGACATCTTTGCCGGCCGTGATGATACCGGCGGTGACCTTTTTCATTACCGCTCCCACGAGTTGGTCGGGGGTGATGCCGCCTTGGTCGGAGCCGAGGTTGTCCATGGAAATGTCAGGCATCGGCACGGTGACGGGCTTCATGCCGCCGACCCCGACGGAGACTTTGGCATTCGTGAGACGAAATTTCTTAACTTCAATTTTCACAGGCTGGCCGCCCTTGGCTGCGGGAGTTTTGCTCCCGGAGCCGGCGAACTGTTCGATGTTGGCGAGAAGCTGCGAGACGTTGTTGGTGGTAACGTCAGGGAGCTTCGTCTCGTAGTCGAACTCGGGATCGTCAATGATCAGCTCATTGATGATGATGTGGTCGCCCATGATGGAGGACGGCACGACGCTGACATGGATGCTTTTAAGAAAAAACGCCTTATCATTTTTCCAGCCGGACGGGTTGCCGACGTAGAGGCCGGTGAGCGTGCCGCTGCCGGAGAGGGGTGAGATGCTAGCTCCGGCCAGTTTCACGTCGGTTTGTGTGAGCTTGGGGCCGAAGCTATTGACGCCGGCGGTGACAATGCCACCGAGGGAAGACGAAATCACGACGACGGCGACCAGACCGAGGACGAGCACGCCGACAAGTGACCAGAGAAGGATTTTTTTCATGGAAAAATTGGTGTGGGAGGAGTGAAGAGCGGCCCGGCGTGGGAAGCAAGCCTGCGGAGGTCCGACCTGGGCTAACGGTACGAAGGCATTGGCGCGTCAGCACAAAGGGCGGTGCACGCCCTTCGGCCCGGTGTTGTTTCGGAATCGAACTTTTCCACCGCTGCAGGCTTGCATGCCGCCGCGCGATTTTCAGCCTGAGCGCGATGGCGACCAACTACACCGAAGCCAGTATCAAGACGCTCAGTTCGCTCGAACACATCCGCCTCCGCCCGGGCATGTATATCGGGCGGCTTGGCAATGGCACCCACGCGGAAGACGGCATTTACGTCCTGCTGAAGGAGACAATTGATAACTCGATTGACGAGTTCATGATGGGTGCGGGCAAAAAAATCGAGGTCGAGCTCACCGAACGCTCCGTCAAGGTGCGCGACTACGGGCGCGGCATCCCGCTCGGCAAATTAGTCGACTGCGTATCTATTATTAACACCGGCGCAAAGTACGACAGCGAGACTTTCCAAAAAGCCGTCGGTCTCAACGGCGTCGGGCAGAAGGCCGTCAACGCGCTTTCGTTGGTGTATCGCGCGCAGGCCGTGCGTGAGGGCGAGACGAAGGTTGTTGAGTTCGCACAGGGCAAACTGAAGTCGCAGTCGCGTGTGACCAAGACCGACGAGCGCAATGGTACGAGCATCGAGTTCACACCGGACGAGGCGCTGTTTGGGAAGGATTTCCGGTTCCGCGCCGAGTTCATTGAGGATATGCTCTGGAAATACGCCTTCCTGAACCGCGGCCTCACCCTCACGTTCAACGGGAAGCAATTTAAGTCAGAGCATGGGCTGAAGGATTTGCTCACCAAGGAGCTCAGCGGCGAGCCGCTCTACCCGATTATCCATCTCGAAGGCGAGGACATCGAGGTCGCGCTCACGCACGGCGCGCATTACGGCGAGGAGTATTTCTCTTTCGTCAACGGCCAGCACACGACGATGGGGGGTACGCATCTCGCGGCGTTTCGCGAGGCGCTCGTCGAGACCGTCCGCAACCATTTCAAAAAAGACTACGACGCCGCCGACGTGCGCCAATCCATTGATGCGGCCATCGCCGTCCGCGTGCAGGAGCCAGTGTTTGAGTCACAGACCAAGACGAAGCTCGGCTCGGCCGCCATCGCGCCGGAGGGGCCTTCGCTGAAGGAATTCGTCGGCAAATTTATCCAGCAGTCGCTCGACACCTATCTCCACAAAAACAAGGAGTCTGCCGACGCATTGCGCCAAAAAATCGAAGCGAGCGAACTGGAGCGCAAAGAGCTCGCGGGCATTCGCGGCCTCGCTCGCGAGCGCGCGAAAAAGGCTTCGCTCCACAACCGCAAGCTGCGCGACTGCCGCCTTCACCTAGGCGACCGGAACAACCGCGCCGAGGAGAGCACGTTGTTCATTGTCGAGGGCGACAGCGCCGCCGGTTCGCTCACCGCCACGCGCGATGTGCAGACGCA
This sequence comes from uncultured Opitutia bacterium, assembly GCA_903872425.1. GTDB lineage: Bacteria > Verrucomicrobiota > Verrucomicrobiia > Opitutales > Opitutaceae > CAIYUN01. The sequence continues at coordinate 47,406 of CAIQKQ010000043.1, forward strand.
GGCCGTCTTTGCCCTCAAAGGCAAACCGCTCAACACCTATGGCCTTTCGAAAAAAGTCATCTACGAGAACGAGGAGTTTCATCTGCTCCAGTCCGCACTGAATATCGAGGAAGGCCTCGACGGGCTGCGCTATAACAAGATTGTCCTCGCAACTGACGCCGACGTGGACGGCATGCACATCCGGTTACTGCTGCTCTCGTTCTTCCTGCAATTTTTCCCCGACCTCATCCGCAACAATCACCTCTTCATCCTCGACACGCCGCTCTTCCGCGTACGCAACAAAAAGGAGACGCGCTACTGCTACAGTGAGACGGAGAAACAGGCGGCCGTCGCCGCGCTTGGCGCGACGCATGAGATCACGCGCTTCAAAGGCCTCGGTGAAATCTCGGCCGGCGAGTTTAAAGACTTCATTGGCGAGAACATCCGGCTTGAGCCGGTGACGATGAACCATCTGGCGAGCAGTGACGAGCTACTGAGTTTTTTTATGGGCAAGAACACTCCCGAGCGGCAGGACTTCATTATCGGCAATCTCCGCGTCGAACAAGACCTCGTGGCCGAGTAAAATATTCTTCCGATGGCCAAACGCAAAACTTCCAAGGAGGCCCAGCCCGAGCTGCCTCTAAACAATGGAGCCGACGCGCCAATGGCCGCGGCCGCGTCTGCAGCATACGTACCCAACGCAGAGGTCAAAGCGGACCAGGCCGCGGTCCCGCCTCCACCTTCGCGTCAACTAGGCTGCAAAATCCACGACGATCCCGCCCCGCTCGCCAAGCATTACCGCAACTGGTTTCTCGACTACGCCAGTTACGTCATCCTCGACCGTGCCGTTCCTCACCTCGACGACGGCCTCAAGCCCGTCCAGCGCCGTGTCCTCCATACGCTCTGGGACATGGACGATGGCCGCTTCCACAAAGTAGCCAACGTCGTCGGCGCGACCATGAAGCTCCACCCGCACGGCGACGCCTCCATCGGCGCCGCGCTTGTCGCCATCGCCCAGCGGGGGTGGCTCATCGAGCCGCAAGGTAACTTCGGCAACATGCTCACCGGCGACGATGCCGCTGCGCCGCGCTACATTGAAGCTCGGCTCACGCCATTCGCGCGCGAGGTGCTTTTCAACCCGAAAACAACCGCCTGGCAGCTCAGCTACGATGGTCGCAACCGGGAGCCGATCACACTCCCTGCGAAATTCCCTATCGTCCTTCTCGAGGGCGCGGACGGAATCGCCGTCGGCCTCTCGACGAAAATTCTCCCGCATAATTTCAACGATCTTTGCCGTGCCGCGATTAATCATCTCCAAGGAAAAACTTTCCGCATTTTCCCCGATTTTCCCACCGGCGGGACGGCCGATTTCGCCGACTACAACGACGGCGAGCGCGGTGGGAAGGTAAAGATCCGCGCTAAGATTGAGGCGCGGGCCAAACACCTCCTCGCTATCACCGAATTGCCTTATGGCGTCACCACGGAATCGCTGATCGAGTCCATCCTGGCCGCCAATGCGAAGGGCAAAATCAAAATTAGGCACGTGGACGACAACACCGCCGACGCCGTTGAAATTCTCGTCCACCTCCCGCCGGGCAGCGATCCTGCGCAAGTTATCCAACAGCTCTACGTCTTCACCGCCTGCCAGACCGCGCTCTCTCCCGCCGCCTGCGTTATCGTGCGCGATGAGCAAACCGGTGACGACCGACCGCAATTCCTTGGCGTGCGCGAGCTGCTCAAACGCAGCGTGGATGCGACCAAGGCGCTACTCAAACGCGAGCTGGAAATCAAACTCGCCGAATTGGAGCAGCAATGGCACTGGGACTCGCTGGAGCGTATTTTCATCGAAGAGCGCATCTACCGCCGCATCGAGAAATCGAAGACCTGGGAGAACGTCCTTGCCGAAATCCGTGAGGGGTTGCAGCCGTTTCTACCGCAGCTCCGCCGCGAGGTGACCGACGAGGATGTCGCGCGCCTCACCGAGATCCGCATCAAGCGCATCTCCGCATTTAACCGTTTCCAAGCTGATGAGGCGATGAAGAAAATCGAGGAGGGCATGAAGGAGACGAAGGCGAACCTGAAGCGCCTTACTGATTACACCATTGCGTGGTTCGAGCAGTTGCAGGAAAAATACGGCAAGGGGCTCAAGCGCCGCACGACCTACGACGAGATCGAGCAGATCAGCGCCGCCGCCGTCGTCTCGGCCAACCAGCGCCTCTACGTCAACCGAGAGGACGGCTTCATCGGCCTCAATTGGCGGCAGCACGAATTCGTCACCGAGTGCACCATTCTCGACAGCGTGCTCACGATCATGGGCGACGCCTCACTCAAGGTCTCTAAAGTCGCCGAAAAAACGTTCATGGGCCGCGACATCAAACACGTCGCCATCTGGCCCGCAGCCGGCGACACAAAATTCTACACGATGATCTACCGCGACGGCCCCGAGGGGAAATCCTACGCCAAGAAATTTCAGATTGGCGGCCTTGCGCGCGACAAGCTTTACCCGCTGGCGAAAACGGAAGGCTCCAAGTTGGTCTGGCTGGAAATCAGCGACCGCGAGAAAGACATGCCGAAATACGTCCGTATCTCCCTCGATGGCCGCAGCGGCGCACGGGTGCGCGAGTTCGACTTCGACCTCACAAGCATCCCGGTGAGCTCGCGCAGTGCCAAAGGCCTCACCGTCACGAAGTGGGCCATCAAAGAAGTGAAGCGCACCGACGTGACACTGCGCCAATCCGATTGAGGCATGCCGATGGACCGGGCGGTTCTGCGCGGCCGATGAGTAATCTCCGTCAAGGGACGCTAGGCCCGACTCTGTTAGGCGCGGCGACTCGCCAGTGTCTGCGCGATGAAATCCAGCAGCTCCGTTCGGCCATGCTTGGTCTTGGCCGAAGTCGAGAATTGTTTGGGCGGCTCCCCGCTCCTCCGGGGTAGGTGCCGCATGAACTGGGCTTGGTTGTTTTGGGTCGCGGCGGCCGATTGCTTGTCGGTCTTGGTGAATACCAGCGCGAAAGGGGCGGGGCTGTTGGCGGCCAGCCACTCCACAAACTCCAAATCAATGGTCTGCGGCGAATGGCGCGAATCAATCAGCACAAACACACCGGCGAGCGTCGGCCGTTGGGTGAGATAGTCCATGATGGCGCGCTGAAAATCTTCCCGGGTGGATTTGGCGGCGTGCGCATGTCCGTAGCCGGGCAGGTCCACTAGGCTCCAAGCGCCGTTGATGAGAAAAAAATTGATCAGCTTGGTCTTGCCCGGCGTGTTGGAGACCATGGCCAGCTGCCGTTGCTCCGTGAGCAAGTTGATAAGGGAGGACTTGCCGACGTTGGACCGGCCGATGAACGCAAACTCCGGCCGAAACACCGGCGGGCACGTGGCGAGGTCAGGGGCGCTCACTGTAAATACCGCCGATTTGATTTTCATGAATTAGGCGGCGCGGAAGCGAGGATTCATCCGTATGCCTCACGGCGCCGGTAGATGGCATAAGCGTTAACCCCCAGAGTGTCGAGGGGGCAATTGGCGCGGCTAGCGCTGCGCTGCGCCAATCCCGGCACCGGCGGTTTTTACCGGCCGGGCGCGACCGGATCGCCTGGGCGTGAGCACCGGGCTTTACTTCGTCACCGGCTTGTAGCCCTGCCAGACCCACTCGAGAGCCTGCGGGTAGGTTTGCGCGATGACTTTGCCGTCGGTGTGACCAGCGTTTTTGGCGTAAACGAGCTCGTAATGATAGCCCTTCGCCTTCAGCACGTCGGCCATGCGGATGTTCGCGATGACCCAGTTGTGGAAACCGGACGACGGCGCGGTCGAGCTGTTGTCGTTCTGTGAGACGTGCAGCCAGAGGCGCAACGGTTTGACGGGGGAGTTGGGAATCATCGTCTCATGGACATTCCAAGCGCCGTGCGGGGTGTCCGGGCCGGCCTGCTGGTTCACGAAGGTGCCCGAGTAAATGAGCGCGCGGTGATACAGCTCGGGATGAAACCACGCCATGTTGAACGCCGCCGAGCCGCCGGAGCTACCGCCCAACGTCATGCGTCCGTCGGGATCCTTCGTGATCTTGACGCCGTAGTCCTGCTCGACTTTGGGCAAAATCTCCGCCTCGACGAATTCGGCGTATTTGCCGGAAACCGTATCGTACTCTAGGCCGCGCTCGCTGCCGGGGCCGTCGCCGCCGCCGTTGGCGATCATCACCGCGATCATTGCCGGCAGGCGTTTGTCGGCGATCATGTTGTCGAGGATGGTGGGGAGTTGGTTGCGGTTCGCGCCGTAGGCGTCGCACGAAACGATGACGGGCGCCGGTTGGCCGGCGACATACTGGCCCGGGATGTAGACCGTAACTTTCCGCGTCGCCGAGGCGCCGCGTTTCCCGGTGTCGGGGTAAAATTTGCTGTCGGCGGCGTTAAGGGTGAAGCTCTCGACTCGGCCCTTCGGCACGCCGTCGCGCGGGGTCTGTTCGGGAGCGGGAGCGTAGTCCGGCCCGATAGAGAAATTGCCGTCGCCGGAGCCGGCTTTCCACGCCGGGAAGTCGGCGAGCCGGGCAATCTCGGCCTTGTCGGCGTCGGTCATGGGGGCGGCGTTGCCGCGCCCGCCGCCCCGTCCGCCGCGAGCACCGGCGGCGATGGGGGCAAACTGCGGCTTCTGGGTGTCGTTGAGAAGGGCAGCGATCTTGGTGTTGGCCTCAGCTCGCGCTGCGTCGGCTTGGCTTTGGGTGGTGGCAAAAGCAGCATCGGCCTTCGCCTGCGCGTCGAGCAAAGGAGAGATTTGCGCAGCCTGTTGCTCGCTGAGGGTGAGCGCGGACTTGAGTGTGGCGAGGTCCGGCAGCGGCACGGCGGCGAACGCAGCTCCAGCAGGAGCGGCAGCGGCGGCGACGAGGGGATGCGCGGTGGCGAGCAGGCAGAGCGCGGCGGCGGTACGGAGGAGGGGGGCTGATTTCGGGTACATGGGATGGGGCGGGGTGGTATAGGGAAGCTGCGAAGCGTATAGGTTTGGTCAATTACAGGCTGAGGTGAAGATTATTTCATCTTGAATGCGTTCCAGTATATCGGCCGTGCAGTAAGTGACGTTTTTCGTGCGTTGGGCCGGAGCAAAATCCAGTCGGTTTATGGCAAAAAATGCGGTGCGTTCCGAACCGACATAGCGAATACTATTCAACCATGAATCGCCCCGTTCTCCCCCATGCCGTTCGCCCGATACTGGCGCTCTGCATTGTCGCTGGGACCTTGTTCGGTGCGGAGAATATGGCCTCACGCGAGCAGAGTCTGCCGCCTACCCAGGCCCCCCTGAACACCACCGATCCGGCATCGGCCAACCGCACTATCGCTGACCTGAAGCTCGATTTGATCTGGATCAAACCCGGCACCTTCAAGATGGGGAGTGAGCCGGACGAGCCCGAGCGCAACCAGGCCGAGGGACCGGTTATGAAAGTGATCCTGACAAAAGGATTTTGGATCGGGAGAACCGAGATGACACAGGGTCAGTACGAGGCGATCATCGGCATCAACCCCAGCCACTTTCCCGAGGTGGGGAAAGATGCTCCGGTGGAAAATGTGTCATGGACCGACGCGATGGAGTTTTGCGCGAAACTAAACGCCCGCGAGCGGGCCGCCGGACGCCTGCCCGATGGGTACGCCTACACGCTGCCGACTGAGGCCCAATGGGAATATGCCTACCGCGCTGGAACCACGAGTGCCTACCCCGGCACGCCCGATACGATGGGCTGGAACGCGAAGAACAGCGGTGAGACCACCCATCCCGTTGGCCAGAAACAAGCCAGTCCTTGGGGGCTGTATGACATGGCAGGAAATGTGCTCGAATGGTGCTACGATTGGTATGGTCCCTATCCCGGCGGAGCGCAGACCGATCCCACTGGCCCGCGCTCGGGCTCCTTTCACATGGCGCGCGGCGGAAGTTGGAGGATGGAACCCCGAATCAACCGCTCGGCCGAGCGTGCCGGCGGCTCGACGGGACGGCGCGACTATACGCTCGGCTTTCGTCTCGCGCTTTGCCCTGTGCGGTGAAGTTGGAGCGCAGCCCAGAGATTGAGGGAGGAAACGAGGAGGCCGGGAATGATCCGTACTTGGTTTCAGGTACTTGAATTCTGATGGTTGGTGGCGTTTCAGCTCGGTGGATGGAGTGTGCCGGAATGTCGCGCTCCACCTTCCTGTCAGTTTCCTCGTTTTGTGATTTCTTGCTGAAACTATGTATCGTCCCGCATCTTGCCGCGCGGCTGAAATGTCACTTGCCCGCCATCGGGCGCATTCCAGATTTGACCTATGTGCTCCGCCCCCACCGCCAAATCCCAAACCATTGACGATTTTCTCGCCCGCCTAGATGACGACAAGCGCGCTGCGTTGGAAAAATTGCGCCAGGCTATCCGGGCTGTTATACCAGAAGCGGAGGAGTGCATCAACTATGGCGTGCCAGCCTTTCGGCTGGAGGGGAAGATGCTTGTGGCATTTGGCGCAGGCGCGCGTCACTGCGCGTTCTATCCCGGGGCCTTTCCTATCGCGACACATCAGGCCGCACTCAAGGACTACGACACCAGCAAGGGCACCATCCGCTTTACGGCGGACCGCCCCCTGCCGGTCACGCTGGTGCGGAAGTTGGTCAAGGCCCGGCTTGCGCAGCGCACGGCCGGCAACGTTGCGCCCGCTCGCAAGTCGAGGGCGAAATGATGTTCGTCGACCATGGATTACATCCTAGATTTCGCCCCCGGTACGTGTCATCCGGCAGCCAGCCCGGCTCAATGTTTACAAAAGGATCTTTGACTCACGTCCTCGAAGAAATGTTCGTCCGCATCTGTGCTGCATTGCCATCGAACCTCGCAATTGCGTCAAACCGTCTAGGCCGGTCAAATGTCCTGAGGCTTCAAACCAGTCCACGAGTTCAAGGCTTGGGAAAACTCCAGACCGATGCCCTATTGGCGTCGAGAGGGTTTGGACAGGGATGGAAGAAATTTAGGAAACTCGGGTTCACGGGTGGCGTGTTCGAGGGCAGGGCAGCGGTGGCTTTAGGGGGTCTTAAGCCCGGCCTACCACCCCCAAGGCTGGGTTTAACCAGCTCTCCAATTACCGGGCTTTCGGCGGCCATGTCGGCGATGTCCTGCGCGGCCGCGGCGGTCAGCGTCGTCGGTTTGAATTAGCGGGTCTGGTCGGTCACCAAGGCGACGTGGGTCTGTTTCTCCAAGTCCGTCGGTAGGGTACCGAGGGGTAGGTGGGCCTAGGCCATAAGCGAACTAGTTGGATTCATGGATGTTCTGGACGCTTGTAATGGGCTCATATTTCCAGCTCAGTCTGGGCTCATCCTTCGTGTCCTTCGAACGGTCCATCGCAACGCTATCCATGCCGCCAAAGAAGCCCGACGTTCAATCCGTGATTACGCCATGAAAACAAATATTAATCGGCTGACCACATGGGTAAAAAACCACTCCCTATGCTCAGCGATCTGACTAACCCGGCCCGCCCATGATCAAGTCCATCAAAAAAAGGTTGTTCCGCACAGACGGCTGGCTGCATCGCCAGATTGTCGCCGAATTTCACCGCCAATGGTATGACTCGGCGCACACCTGGAGGGAAAACCGGTTCCTCGGCCACCGCATCCTCCAATGCCCGCTCGACCTTCAGCTTTACCAGGAGATTGTCTTTGCGACCCGCCCGCGCTTTTTCCTGCAGACAGGCGTCGCCCACGGTGGCTCCCTGCTTTATTTTGCCAGCCTGTTCGACCTAATCGGGGCTGACGCGTCGGCGCTCGTTGTTGGCGTGGACATTAAGCTGACCGAAGCCGCCCGCGCGCTCAACCACCCACGGATCCGGCTTGTCGAGGGCGACTCGACCGCCCCGGCGGTGCTCGCGCAAGTTCGCGCTCTCCTCCCAGCCGCACGCGGCATGGTCGCGCTTGATTCTTTGCACACGGCCGACCACGTCGCGGCCGAACTGCTCGCCTATCGCGAGTTTGTCGCACCCGGCTGCTATTTGGTCGTGGAAGACACCAACCTCAACGGCCACCCGGTTTGTCCCAAGTTCGGGCCCGGCCCCTTCGAGGCCGTTGGCCCCTTTCTTCGCGGTGACGGTGATTTCGTCTGTGACGACACGCTCTGGCGCCGGAACTTCTTTTCGTTTCACCAACACGGCTAGCTCCGCCGCGTCAAAGGCTGAGCGGGGTGATGGGTCCCGCTTTGGTTTTATCGCTAAAGAGTTGTCGGCCGCGCGCTAACCGCCGAGCGACGCACGGAAAATTGCCACGGATTGGGCGAGTTCCTCGGCGGTCGCATTGAGCGGGGGGAGCAGGCGGATGACGTTGTTGCCCGAGCCGGCGGTGAGTAGGCCACGCTCGCGCAGCGCGGCGATGATCGGCGCGAGGTCGCCGGTCATCTGCACGCCCACAAGGTAGCCTAGGCCGCGCACGCCTGCGACCTTGGCGGGGAAATCCGCCACGAGCGTTTGCAGCGCGGCAAGCCACGGACCGATTTGCGCGGAGACTTTTTCGAGCAGGCGTTCGCGTTCGATCACGTCCAGCACGGCGAGCGCGGCGGCGCAGCCGAGTGGCGTGCCGCCGAAGGTTGTGCCGTGCGAGCCGGGATGAAAGAGATCGGCGGCGTTCTCGCGCACCCACATCGCACCGATGGGGAAGCCACCGCCGAGGCCCTTGGCGAGCCCGACGGCGTCGGGCTGCACCCCTGTGTGCTCGAACGCGAAGAACTTCCCCGTCCGCCCCACGCCAGTCTGCACCTCATCAAGGAGAAGCAGTAGGTTGTGTTTGGTGCAAAGCGCGCGCAGGCCGCGCAGAAACTCGGGCGTGCAGGGGTTGACGCCGCTCTCGCCCTGTACGGGCTCGACGAGAATGGCGGCGGTCGCGTCGTCCACGAGGTCGGCGAAACTCTGGAGGTTGTTCAGCTCGCCAAACGAGAAGCCAGGCACGAGCGGGCGGAAGTTGTGCTGGATTTTCTCCTGCGGCGTGGCGCTCATCGCGCCAAAGGTGCGGCCGTGAAACGCGCTTTGGGCGGCAATGACCTTGTAACACTTGCCCTCCTCGCCGCCGGCCTTTTTTACGCCATGCAGGCGGGCGAGTTTAATGAGCGCCTCGTTGGCCTCCGCGCCGCTGTTGCAGAAAAACACGCGTCCCGGCCCGGCGAGCGCGACTAGGCGGCGCGCGAGCTCAGCCTGGTTGGGATGGCGGAAAAGGTTGCTCGTGTGAATGAGCTCGCCGGCCTGCCGTTGCACCGCAGCAACCCAGTGCGGGTGGCAGTGGCCCAGCGCGCTCACGGCGATGCCGCTGGTGAAGTCGAGATAAGACTTACCTGAGTCGTCCCACACCCGCGCGCCTTCGCCGCGCACTAGCGTAAGTGGCTGGCGCGGATAGTTCTTCAGGACGTGCGCGTCGTAGAGATCGGCGGCGCTCGGGCGCGTGAGGGTGGGCTGCATGGAAAGGCGGATTGCGGATTGCGGATTGCGGGTTGGCAATCTCGGAAACGAGGCGGCGCTTTGAAACAGGAAGCTATGAAGCCATGTGAGGGTGGGTAAACGTAGCGCGACGCGTACACCACCTAACACGGAAATGGGGGCAGAAAATTCTTCTGCAATCAGAAATCCGCACTCCACATTTCTCTCACCCCGCCACGATTTCCGTGCCGATCCCGTGGTCCGTGAAAATCTCCAGCAGCAGCGAGTGTGGCAGGCGGCCATCAATGAAGTGGACGCGTTGCACGCCCTCCTCCAGCGCGCGCACGGCGCTGGCAACTTTCGGCTTCATCCCTTTGTCGATGACGCCCTTTTTCTTAAGGTCGTCCACCTGCGAGATTTTCAGGGTCGAAATGAGCGAGGCGGGGTCTTTCGGGTCGGCGAGAAGACCGGCCACGTCGCTCATATAGACGAGGCGGCGAGCGTGGAGCGCACTGGCGACGCGACCGGCGGCGACGTCGGCGTTAACGTTGTAGGGCTTGCCATCGAGGCCGACAGCGACCGGCGAAATGACGGGCACGTAGCCGTCGGCGATCTCCTTCTTGATGAGCTTCACCTTCACCTCGGTCACGTCGCCGACAAAACCGAGGTCAACGGCGTTGCCGTCGTCGTCCACGGTGAGCTTTTCGCAGACAAGTACGCTGTCGCCGGGCAGTCCCCGCGGGCGGCCTTTCGCGCCAGCGATGGCGGCGCACACGTCTTGGTTGACGATCTCGTCGAGCGTTTTCTTGACGATGGCGATGGTGGCTTCGTCGGTGACGCGGAGGCCGTTGATGAAATTGGCCTTGAGGCCGGAACCCTCCATCGCGCGGGTGATGGCCTTGCCTCCGCCGTGGACGACGACGACGTTGATACCGACCGCCGCAAGAAACGCGAGGTCACACGCGATACGGTTGCGCGCCGCCGGATCGGGGTCGTCCATGAAGCTGCCGCCGTATTTCACGACGAAAGTGGAGCCGCGAAAATCCTGAATATAGGGCAGTGCCTCCAGCAGTACCTTGGCCTTGGCGGTAATCTCAGCAACGTCCATGGCGGCGCGTCAGAGGGCGCGGCCGGGGGCCGCGAGGTGGAAAAGAGTGCCGAGAAAAATGCTCACGAGGAAAAGCGCGGACGATGGTTAAGGGGGAAGCGCGGAGGATTTCCACAAAAATTTTCAGGCAACTGGGGTCTTTGGGCTAAAAATTCTGCTTCACTCCGCCACGCGCGGGCGCAAGTTCGCGGCGTGCCCAGCACCAATCTCACGTTCCCCAACCGCGCCGCGCACCGCACGTGGCTCGCATCTCAAGCGGCGCTGCCGGCGGGTTTCCGCGTGGGGACGGCGCGATTCGACTTCATGCCACGTGAGGCACCAAAGCCCGCGAAAATGTCGCTCACGCTCATCGCGCTCGACCGGCCGACGGCGGATTTCGCAGCGGTGTTCACGCAGAATGCGTTTCCCGGCGCGCCCGTGATCGTGGGCCGCTCGCGGCTGGGCGAGCCGACGCTCGGCGCGATCCTCGTGAACAACAAGATTTCCAACGTCTGCGCGCCTGGTGGTGTCGCAGCGAGCGAGCGCGTGTGCACGGAAACAGCGCGGTTGCTCGGCCTCACGCCGCGCGAAGTGTTGCCGTGTTCAACAGGCGTCATCGGCTGGACGCTGCCCGTGGACGCCATGGTCGCCGCGCTCCCGGCGGCGGTGGCGGCGCTCGCCAGTGGCTCGATCCTGCCGGCCGCCGAAGGCATCGTGACGACCGATCTTTACCCGAAAATCCGTCGCGCCGACCTCGCGGGGGGCGGCAGCATCGTCGGGATTGCGAAAGGTGCGGGCATGATTGAGCCGAATTTGGCGACGATGCTCGTCTATCTATTCACGGATGTGGCCTTGCCGCGCGACCTGTTGCGGGCGATGCTGGCACGCGCGGTCGGGCCAACCTTTAACAGCATCAGCATTGACAGTGACACGAGCACGTCAGACACGGTCGCGCTCGTATCGTCGACACGCGTGCCGTGCGGTGACCTAGCGGCGTTCGAAGCGGCGCTGATGACCGTATGCCGTGACCTCGCGGAGGATGTCGTGCGGAACGGCGAGGGCGTGCGGCACGTCATCCGGGTTGTAGTCACCGGCGCAGCCGACGCGGCGCAGGCGCGCGCCTTGGGCAAAGCGATTGTTAACGCACCGCTCTTCAAGTGCGCGGTGGCGGGCAACGACCCGAACGTCGGCCGGCTCGTGCAGGCGATCGGCAAACACGTCGGCGCTCAGGCACCGGGCACTGACCTATCGCGACTCACGGTGCGGATGGGCGGCAACGAGATTTTCGCGAACGGAGTTTTTCAGTTGAACCCAGAGAAGGAAGCCGCACTCGTCGCGCATCTGCGCGGCGCTGAGCTGTACGCGAGCGCGCCGCCGAAGGACGGCGTGTTCACGGCGGCGGTGGACTACCCGCCGCATGAGCGTTGTGTGGAAATCGAGGTCGCACTCGGCGCGGGTGGCTCAGCGGCGACGGTCTTTGGCGGCGATCTCACGCACGAATACGTAAGCGAGAACGCGGACTACCGGAGCTAACGGCACGGAATGTTCAGCCGCAGCTTTCAGTACCCAAGTCACCGCATCACTTGCAGATTAAAGCTACACCGCACCCGTCGCATACCGGCCGGTGCGCACACGACAACAAAGTTTTGTGCTCTCCTTGGCGTCCGGTGACGGGAGTTACCGTTTTCTCGTCTCCCCAGGGGGAGATCTGGCTGCCGTCTGGCCCATGATTTTGCCTGCGCTCCTCTCGCACGCCAGAACTTGCGCTTGCCCCATCCGCCGCTCCACGGCAGTTGTGCTGGCCAACCCCGCCCCTGATAAAATGCAAACCGTGCACCGCCCCTTGATTCGCCGGCTTATGTTGTTCGTCACCGGCCTGCTGGCCGCGCTGGCCTTTGCCGCCGCACCGTCCGTTCCCGCTTCGACTCCTGCGGCTGTGCCTTCAGCCTCCGTCCCGGCCACGGAAAATCGTTTTGAGAAAAACGTGCGCGACTACGAAGCTGCCGACCGGGCCAGTCCGCCGCCCAAGGGTGCGATCCTGCTCGTCGGCGACTCCCAGTTTTTCCGGTGGAAGACGCTCGCCGCAGACCTGCCCGGCTATACCGTCGTCAACCGTGGCATTGATTCGCTCCAGATGTCCGATCTGCTGCTTTTCGCTGACCGCCTCGTGACAGCGGCCAATCAGCCGCGACTCATCGTTCTCCATGTCGGCGGCAACGATGTCCACAACGGCCGCAAGCCCGAGCAAGTGCTGGCCGACTTCCAGGCGTTTGTCGCCAAGGCGCGCGTCAAACTACCTACTGTGCCCATCGCCTTCAGTAGCACTACACCCGGTCCGGCGCGCTGGGACGAGCGCGCGGTGCGCGTTCAAACCAACAAGTTGCTCAAAGACTACATCGGCACCCAAAAAAATCTTCATTTCATTGATCTCTGGGACGCCATGCTCACGCCCGACGGCAAACCGCGCGAGGATCTTTGGGTCGAGGACCGCATCCACCCCAATCAAGCCGGCTACCAAATCCGCGTGAAGATCATGCGCCCGCTGCTCGGCGAGCCGGACCAAAAGGTGGCGCCGACGAAGTAGTATTTATTCAGTCAGTTTGGTGGTAGCCAGCTTCGCTGACTTCGGTTCCGCCCTCCGTCCCGCCTGCAACCCGTGAACGCAAAGCGTCGGCCCGACCAGCTCACCCCGCGTGACGCAGCTCGGGCGCGGCCCACGCGGGCGGTGGAAAAAATTCCAGCGTGAGGTCCGGCCGCTGGTTAAGCACCAGGAAATCGTGCTCGGCGCGGTCGGGGGCGGCGTCGAACAACGGTGGGTGATGAAACGGCCGGGCATGGGCCGCTAGTTGGGTGGTATGGGCTTCGATCGTGGTGGGCATGGTGGTGGTTGGTTAAACCGCCCCCCTTGTTGCGCCGCCGGATCGAGGCAAAAAAAAGCCCCTCCGGCGTCGCGCCGGAGGGGGTGGTGAGATTCGTAGGACGAAAATCAGAACCCTCGCGGCGCGTCGGTAACGACGGAACCGATGACGGCAACGACGGCGGAGCCGCCGACCACAGTGCAGTGGACGAAGCGGGCGACGAACGAAGGATTGCCGGAGGATTGCATGACTTTCAGACGAGACGAAGGAGATATCCTCATCGTTTGTCAAGCCCGTTGCCGATCGGCGGACGGCGGAAACTTGAGGTGAGGGCTGCTGGTTCACCACGTAGGTCGCGAGCTGGCCCGCACCTGAAAACGTGATCGCCTGGCGGCAGATGGCCTGAAGCAGAAGACCCTGGGGCCAATCTTTACACGGGCTTAACACTTTATCACACAGCGCTCACACCCCGCTTACAAGGCGCTCGTCTCTCTAGGTATCAATCCAACGACACCATGATCTCCGCCAAATCGTTCTTCAGTCTCCTCTTCCTCAGCGCCTGGGTCCTCACGCTCGCCACCATTGCTCTCGCCTCCGACGTCTCGCCCGTTGCGGCCAATGCGACCGCCGCCCGCCACCACACGGGCCCGCGATTCGTGGCCGCAGTACCATATATCGCCCGACTAAATCAGGGCCTGCCTCTTGCGCACCACGCACCGGCGTTTGCGCCTACAGTTGGCCTGCGCTTTCCACCGGGGGCCCAAACCTAAATAATTTGCGGAGGGAACCCGCATAAACTGGAGCGCGTGCGTGACACGCGTCCTGACATGGCAGCCGGCGGCTGGGGAGTCGCCGGCTGTTTCACTTTACAAGCTCGGGTACAGTGGCCAACCAGACCCGCAGAAGCGGCGGCCAGCTCAGTCGTTTTGGTCGCCGGCCGCGTCCGTCCTTCCGTCGCGGTTCGCCGGCAAATGGTGGGGGAAGAAAAAATAGTAGTTGGCCAGCCCCCAGCAACGGGAGGAGCGGTAGAGCAGTAACGGCACCCCCACCGCGCCGCCGCCCGCGAGCACGGCCGCCGCGGTCCCCGATAGCACCTCGAAGTGCCACAGCAACGCCACTGGCGAAAGGAAGCCCACCAGCGTCACGCCGTAGTTGAGTGACATCGCCGCGAGAAAACCGCCCTCGTCGCGCTCGACCTTGAGGCCGCAGCCCGGACACTCCCGCCGCAGCGCAAAGAGCTTGCCCGGCTCGAACAGCTCCCGCCCGCCGCAATTAGGGCAACGGTGCATGAGGCCGCGCCGGAGAATCTCGCCACGTGTGACTTGCATGAGACCGCCAGCTAACCACACCCACCGGCGGGAGGGAAGCGTGTTTCTAGGCGAACCGTGCCTAGTTTGGAGGGAAATTTTGCCGTAAATTAGAATCGAAAACATCGGCCTTGTCGATATCGTCAGATTCTCCCCGCCTATTCCTACTCTTGTGTGGCACTTTTTCGTCCGCGTCCGGTCGCACCCCCTTCCGTTCCGCCTCCCTTTCGCCCCGCCCCATCCTGCAGTCGCCGCACCGCTGTTCCACCCCGGGTCATGCGCTTGATCTAAAAATACTGTCTCCCCTCTTGATCCCTCGCATCCGTTGTCACCCATCACGCTCAGACCACGTCTCGTACCCTGCCGACTGCCCTGATTTATCCCGCACCCCCGCCGCCCGTCGGACAAGCTACTTGTCCGGCTGCGGCTACCTTCCATGACACGCTCTCGTCGCATCTTTCATACTGCCGGAATTTTCGCCGGCCTCCTTGGCGGTCTATGGTTTGCGTCCGCCGTCCACGCGCAGGACGGCATCACCAACCCCGAACTCGTCGCGCGCTACGAACAAATTTTGGAACGCGCACCCCAGACCGGGCCATCGTTCGACCGGCTCATGCAGCTCTTCGGCCGCGGTGAGGGCCTCGACAAGCTTGACGAGCGCTGGGCGAAACTTTCCGCCGAACCAGGCGACAAAGGTGCGACCTATCTCGTGCTGCGCGGCCTCCTCGCCGACCAACTCGGCCGCAGCGACGACGCACGCCAGCACCTCACAGCCGCCACGACCGCACGGCCGGACGACTTCCGCGGCTGGCTCGCGCTCGGCGACGCTGCCGCGCATGCCGGCAAATGGGCCGACGGCATCACCGCGTACCAAAAAGGACTCGCCACCCGAGTCGCCGGCGAGGATCGCCTCACGCTTTTCCGCAAGCTGGGCCAGGCGCAACAGAGCAACCTCGACGCTACCGGCGCGCTTGCCACTTGGCGTAAGATGGCCGCCGAGTTTCCCGACGACCGCTTCGCCGTCGAGGAGGCCGCCGGCGCGCTGCTTGACGCCGAGCAGTTCGAAGAGGCGCGCGGCACGTTCCAAAAACTCGTGGATCTCGCTGAGCCGAACAGCATGGCGCATGTGCAGGCGCTGATGCGCCTCGCCGACGTGGATGCCCGCCAAGGCCGCACCGATGCCGCCGTGAAGGGTTACGAAGCCATCCTCCCGCAGACCGCCGAGGGCAGCTGGCTCAACCGCCAGCTCCGCGTGCAAATCGAGCAGCTCTTCCGCCGCGACAACGACGTGCCGGGCCTCATCGCCTACTACCGCCGCTGGACTCAAGCCAACCCGAAGGATGTGGGCGCGCTTCTCCTGCTCAGCGGTGCGCTGAACGAGCTCGACCGTGGCCCCGAGGCGCTCGATACGCTCCGCGCGGCCGCCACCCTCGCACCCGACCGTTTCGAAGTGCGCGAAAATCTCGCCCGCCGCCTCAGTGAGACGAAGCAGTTTGATGAGGCTATTAAAGTCTTCACCGCGCTCACCGTGGACGACCCGACCGAGGACCGCTACTGGGAGGAGCTCGGCGAGGCAAATTGGCAAAAAACGCAGCCGCCCACCGCCGAAAGCAAGGCCGCGGCGCTCACTGCGTGGCGGCACCCTGCGCCGCCGACGGCTCGCGCCGCCCGCCGTTGGCCGGAGAACGCGGGCCGACCGCCCGCGCGGTGAGGCTGAGCCAACCACGCCCAATGCCAATCGGCGAACCGCACCAGATCATTTCTGGTGGGTCGAAGACCACCGATCTGGTTAGGCGAGGGCAGGGTAGGTAAAGAATTCTACCCGGTCTCACTCGGCGGAGGCCGTTTCGTTTTCCGCACTGGGTCGAGCCGGACATAGGATATTTCGCCCGATTAGCGTGTCCATCCGCGCTATCCATGGTAGTTATTGTCCGCCTAACCAAGATGCTACGCCTGCTTACACCCGAGATTCTCGATACGCTGCCGCCGAATGATCCGGCGGCGCGGGGATCGCGGCGCGATTTGCGGGTGTTCAACGCTGTGCTCGGCAATGACCGCTGGTTCGGGCGCGTGCTGCCGCCCCTCGTGCGACCGGGCGCGCGGGTATTAGAAATCGGTGCGGGCGAAGGCGAGCTGGGGGCGCGGCTCAGGCGCGCTGGCATCGCGGCCGACGGGCTGGATCGCGCGCCGCGTCCGACGGTTTGGCCGACGGCAGCGCGCTGGCATCAGACTGACGCGCTCGCATTCGACGGTTGGGGTGACTACGAGGTCGTCATCGGTAATTTGATACTCCATCACTTCGACGCAGTTGGATTGCGCGCACTCGGAGAAAAAATGTCGGCACACACGCGCGTGATCGTTGCCAGCGAGTTGGTGCGACGGCGGATTTTTCAACGGCTGTTCGCCGCGCTTTGTGTGCTCGTCCGCGCCAACGCCGTGAGCCGGCACGACGGCCGCGTGAGCATCGCCGCAGGGTTTCGTCGCGACGAACTGCCGGAGCAGCTCGGACTGGACCCGGCCGTATGGCGCTGGCGCGTGACGACAAACTGGACCGGCGCGTATCGCCTCATCGCCGAAAGGCGCGCATGATGACCTCTCTCATGCATGCAGTTGGGCGCAGGTTGCCCGCCCGTCTCGGGTGCGGCGAGACCCAGGCGCTCCTGAGCAACCGACGCGCATGACCACGTTGCGGGAAATTGAAATCGTCGGCGGCGGGCTGGCCGGCCTTGCGCTCGGGCTAGGGCTGCGGCGGGCGGGCGTGCCAGCGACGGTATACGAGGCGGGTCAGTATCCGCGGCACCGCGTGTGCGGCGAGTTCATCGCGGGGCTGGACGAGGCGACAGTCACACCCCTTGGCCTCGCGCCGGCGCTGGCCGATGCGGCACGGCTGCGCGAGGTCACTTGGTATTTTTCTAACGGGGCGACGCAACGGCAACATTTGCCCGCGCCGGCGCTCGCGCTGAGTCGATATGCGCTGGACGCGCGGCTGGTCGACGCGTTCACGGCAGCCGGCGGCCGACTCGTGACTGGCACACGGGTGGACCCCGACGACGCACGCGAGGGTCGCGTGTGGACGGTCGGCCGGCGGCGCGCCGTAGCCGCGCCGTGGCTCGGCCTTAAGCTGCACGCACGCGGGTTGCGGCTCACAGGCGAATTGGAGCTTCACCTCGGCGACGGCGGTTACATCGGCCTGTGCCCGGTCGAAGATGGGCGCGTCAACGTTTGCGGTCTTTTCCGCCAGCGCCCCGACGTGACGGGCCAACGCGGAACCATATTGCTCGCCTACCTACGCGCAGTCGGCCTCGGCGCACTCGCGGGGCGGCTGGCGGCGGTGGAGATTTGCGACGAGTCGTGTTCGGCCGTCGCCGGCGTGGGTTTCGGGCGCGGCCCCAGCGACGGCCAGTTGCGTCTCGGCGATGCGTGGGCCATGATCCCGCCGTTCACGGGTAACGGTATGGCGATGGCCTTCCAAGGTGCGGCGCACGCGCTCGGGCCGCTGGTCGCGTGGGCGCACGGCGAGACGACGTGGGCCGATACCGTGCGCACGGCCGATGCGGCGTTACGGAAAATTTTTACGCGGCGGCTCGCTGTGGCCAGCGCGCTGCACCCCTTTTTGTTTTCGTCCAAACATCAACGCTGGCTGGCGGCGGCGGCGCGGGCGCGTATCCTGCCTATGCGCGCGCTCTACCATTTGCTGCACTGAAAAATTCCGCCATGTATCTCCACGCTCTCGCCACGGCGGTGCCGCCGGCCACTTTCACGCCAGTGCAGTGCTGGGACCTTATCCAGCGCTCGCCGGCGCACGCGCGCCTGGGTCGCCGCGCACGGCTCACGCTCAGCACCATCCTGCACGGTGACAGCGGTGTGGCCGCGCGGCAGTTCGCCGTGCCGGACATCGAGAACCTATTCACCCTCACTGGCGACCAGCTCAATGCCGCTTTTCGCGCTGAGGCTCCGCGCCTCGCCGGTCGCGCGCTTACCGCCGCACTGGCACGCGCGGGCCTCGTGGCGGCCGAGGTAGACGCGCTGCTCGTCTGCACCTGCACCGGCTACCTCTGTCCCGGCGTGAGCAGCTATGTGGCGGAGCAACTCGGGCTTCGCGCGAATGCATTTTTGCAAGACCTCGTCGGTCTCGGCTGCGGCGCGGCGATTCCCATGTTGCGCGCGGCGGCGGCGGTGGTCGCGGCGAACCCCGCCGCCGTAGTTGCGTGCGTGGCGGTGGAGATTTGCTCGGCAGCGTTTTACCTCGACGATGACCAGGGGGTGCTCGTGAGTGCGTGCCTCTTCGGCGACGGCGCGGCGGCCACCGTGTGGCGTGGTACGCCAGGGCCGGGCGGACTGCGTTGCCACGGCTTTGACACGCTGCACCTGCCGGCGGAGCGCGACCGGCTGCGCTTTGAGCAGCGCGACGGCCGGCTCCGCAACCTGCTCGATCCGGCGGTGCCGGCGCTCGCGGCTGGAGCGGTCGCGCGGCTGTTCGCGGCTGACGCGACCTGCGGCCACCCGCGGCCCGTGCGCCGGGTGCTCGCGCATCCTGGCGGCCGCGACGTGCTCGACGCGTTGGAGGCAGTGCTGCCGGGTTTCCCCCTCGATGCGAGCCGCCGCGTGCTGCGCGCCCACGGCAACATGAGCAGCCCCTCGGTGCTCTTTGCGCTGGAAGAAGCGTTGTGCGACGACCGGCCCGACGCGGCCGGCGACTGGTGGCTAGTGAGTTTTGGTGCCGGCTTCAGCGCGCACGCATGCCGGTTCGGCGCGGCGTGAGACAGCGCGGTGTAAGGCCCGGTTGGATTTACGTCCGGCTTGAAGCCATGCGCCGGATGGGTTGCAACCCACCGATGACCGAACGGTTGGGGCTCGGCCTTTTAGCCTATTTGGGAACGGGCTTAAGCAGCGGTTTAGGACTGCTGTCCACTTGCCTTAGATCAGCCCAGATTTCGCGGTGCGCGGCGGGCTTGATTTTACCCGCCAGTCGGGCGGACACTCCAGTGCGCCGATTTATGCCTGCCCCCGTTTCCAAACAGCCCGCTCCGCCCACGTCTGTGCCGACCGTGCGACCGCTCGGCTTGGTGGCGGCTGGCGGTGCGGTGCTGCTCGTGCTCGCGGTACTACTCGCGTGGGGCAACAGTTTTCGCGGCCCGTTTGTGCTCGATGACTTGCCGGCCATCGCGGACAACGCGAGCCTGCGTTCCTGGTGGACGGCACTCAACCCGCCGAACCATGGCGAGACCGTCACGGGCCGCCCGCTGGTCAACCTGTCGTTCGCGCTCAATCACCAGCTTGCCGGCCGACAACCGTTGGCGGCTGACGCACCGGCAGGCAGCGAGCCGGTGGATAAAGTTTTCGGCTACCATGTCCTCAATCTTGCGATCCATCTCGGCGCGGCGCTGGCGCTGTTCGGCCTCGCCCGGCGCACGCTCGCCGGGCCAGTGTTGCGCGAAAAATTCGGCGCGGCGGCCGTGGGACTGGCGTGGTTTATCGCGCTGCTGTGGGCGGTGCATCCGTTGCAGACAGGGGCGGTGACATATATCGCGCAGCGGGCGGAGTCATTGTGCGCGCTGTGCTACCTGCTCACGCTCTGGTGTCTCGCGCGAGGCGCAGAAGCGGCGCGGTCGGGACCGTGGCTCGCCACCGGCGTGGCAGCGTGTTTCGCTGGGATGGCGAGCAAGGAAGTGATGGTGTCCGCCCCGCTGCTGGCGCTGCTGTTGGACCGGGCGTGTTTCGCCGGGAGCTTTGGCACGGCGCTGCGGCGGCGATCGTCCTTTTATGTCGGCCTGGCGTTGTCCTGGGGGCTGCTGGCCGGGCTGGTGTGGCACTCGGGCAACCGCGGCGGCTCGGCGGGGCTGGGCCTAGCCGACCCCTCAGGTGTGACCATCACACCTTGGACCTATCTGCTGCGCCAATGCGAGGCCATCGTGCACTACGTGCGCCTCAGCGTGTGGCCCGACCGGCTGGTGTCAGACTACGGTTTCGACGTGATCGCCGACGCAGGTCAGGTGTGGCCGCAAGCGCTGCTGTTGCTGGCGATGTTGGGCGCGACCCTATGGGCGTTGTGGCGGCGGCCGGTGGTGGGATTCTTGGGTGCGTGGTTTTTTGCGATTCTCGCGCCGAGTTCGAGCTTCATTCCGGTCATCACAGAGACAGCGGCTGAGCACCGGATGTATCTGCCACTCGCGGCCGTCGCCGTGGCAGCCGTCGTCGTCGCCTATGCACTCGCGCGGCGACTTGGCGGCGCGGGGCTAATGGCGGCCGCGGGTGCCGGTCTTGCGGTGGCAACGGTCCTGGGTGCCGCCACCTATCGGCGCAACACCGACTACGCGAGCGCCGCGACTCTCTGGCGCGACGCCGCCACCAAGCGGCCGCAAAACGCCCGCGCGCACCAGGAACTCGCGCTTGCGCTTGCGAAAGTGCCGGGTCGCGCCGAGGAGTCGCTGGCCGAGTTCCGCGAGGCCGTGCGGCTCGAGCCGAACTACCCGAGCGCGCTGAACAATTATGCGACCACGCTGCTCGATCTTGGGCGTCTCGCCGACGCGGAGAAAATTTTTACCGAGACGCTGCAGCGTAAGCCGGATCTCGCCGAGGCGCACCTCGGCCTAGGCAACGCGCTCGCCAACCAAGGCAGGCTGGCCGAAGCCGGAGTGCATTTCGCCGAGGCCGCTCGGCTGAAGCCGGGACTACTGATGGCGCGCGTCAACCACGCAAAGGCGCTTGGCGCACTGGGTCAGACCGCCGAGGCAGTCGCGGAGTTTCAGGTGCTCGTGCGCGAGTTGCCGGGCGCGGCGGAGGCGCATTTCAATTTCGGTGACCTGCTCGGCAAACTCGGCCGTACGGCGGAATCACTCGCGGAACTTGAGGCCGCCGTCCGGACTAATCCCGGCCACGTGCAGGCTCGGCTCTTCCTGGGCTTGGCGCTCTACAACTCCGGCCGCAAAGCGGAGGCATTGCCGCAGTTTGAGGCCGCCGCCCTACTCGCACCTAGCAACCCCGACGCGCGCACCCTGCTGGCCACGGTGCGCCGCGAACTCGGACGGTAGTGGCCGGCGGCTCAGCCCCGCCCAGCTGGCGAAAAGCGGCTTGCGCTTCTCGCGACTTCGTGTGCGTTGGCCGCTATGTATCCGGCCTCGTCTACCGACACCACGCGCAAGCCAGCTTGGCTACGCGCGAAGCTGCCCGGCGGCCCCGGCTTTACCGCGACCCGCGCCCTCGTCGAGGCCAACCAGCTCCACACCGTCTGCCAAAGCGCACAGTGTCCGAACCTCGGCGAATGCTGGTCGCGGGGCACGGCCACCGTGATGATCCTCGGTAATATCTGCACACGCTCATGCAATTTCTGCGCGATCCAGACGGGCCGGCCCACTGAGCTTGACTTGGGCGAACCGGCGCGCGTGGCCGACGCCGTGGCGAAGATGAATTTGAAGCACTGTGTCATCACGAGCGTCGCCCGCGATGAGCTGGCGGACGGCGGCGCGAGCGTGTGGGCCATGACGATCCGCGCCGTACGAATGCGGAATCCACAAACCGCCATCGAAGTGCTCACGCCCGACTTCAAAGGCAACCTCGCGCATGTGGATGTCGTGCTCGACGCCCGCCCCGACATCTTCAACCATAACCTCGAGACCGTCGAGCGCCTCCAGAAACCCGTACGTGTGCAAGCTCGCTACGAGCGCTCGCGGGCCGTACTGCGCCACGCGAAGTCGCGCGGTTTTGTGACGAAGACCGGCCTCATGCTCGGCGTCGGCGAGGAGCACGCGGAGATCGAGCAGACGCTCCGCGACATCGCAGCCGACCAGACGAACATTCTCACAATCGGTCAGTATTTGCAGCCGACGCCGCAGCATCTGCCTGTCTCGCGGTGGGCGACGCCAGAGGAGTTTGTACACTGGAAAAATTTTGGGCTGAGTCTCGGCCTTGGCGTGGTCGAAAGCGGCGCGCTCGTGCGCTCGAGCTACCACGCGGACGAACAGTCGCAAAAATACACCGGCACGGAGCATCTAAACTCGGCAAATGCGCTCGCCGGTGCTTGAGGGGATTTTGAAAACAGGCGGCCAGGCCGCTAAGAATCAGCGCGCCTAGACAGCTCTGATCGCACCTAGGTTCGGGTGTGTTCAGGGCTTCAGGGTTTACTGTTTTTAATGGTTTTTCTCGAGGGTGTAGCGCTGTGTTTTCAGCGCAAATACACGACATCCCGCTCGGTGTGTATCCGCTTTTATCCAGCACTCGCCCGCCTTTCAGAGGGAAAAACGCCTGTAACAGGCGCGGGGAATCTGCGTCGGCCGCCGCAAGCGAAAAATCACGCGTTTTTCACAAAAAATCATTTGACCGAAATTTGGCAAAAAACATACCTGCTGTGTCAGGTGAGGTCGCCAACCACAACCTGTTGTGGTTGGCAACGCGTCAATAAGTTCTAGCAACTTAGGTTCGCGTCGGGCTTCCCCACGTTAAAACAAGCCCCCCGTCCACACCACTTTTCATTTTTTCGCCCACTTTTCTCCTTTCCACCGTCGGCCGCCGCCCGCCATGCAAATTTCGTTTCAGATTGGATCCAAAAATTTCGTCCTCGACCAAGACAAGGCCGAAGCCGCCTTTGCCGCCAAGAAAGTGATCAATGGCCGCCAGGTCCCCTATTTCAATATTCTGCCGCTGAAATACCAGTGGGCCTACGACCTCTACAAGACCATGAAGGCGAACCATTGGGAGCCGGAGGACATCCCGATGGGCAAAGATATTGAGCAGTGGCGCGACCTTAAGCACGTCAGCGATGTCGAGCGTTGGATTATCCGCATGGGCATCGGCTATTTTTCGGCGGCCGAAGGCATCGTGGGCGACAATGTCCAGCACGTCGTGCGCGAGCTCGTGACCGCGCCGGAGCTCAAGCTCGTCCTCGGCCGTCACGCCCATGAGGAGAACATCCACGCCGACTCGCTGCTCTACATGATCTCCTCGCTTGGTATCAACCCGCACGAGTGCGAGGCGATGTTCGAGGACGTGAAGTCCATCGAGCGGAAGAACGAGTTCGTCAACGCCATCTCCCGCCCGCTGCGTCGCGACCTGAACATGACCGATCCCGCGAACCAGCGCCTGCTCGCCAAAAACATTTTCGCTTTCGGCCAGTGCATGGAAGGAACGCAGTTTTACGGCCTGTTCGGCATGGTGCTCTCACTCTACCGCCAGAACAAATTCCCCGGCATCGGCCAGATGTTCCGTTACACGCTGCGCGACGAATCGAACCACATCGAGCTGTTCCGCAATCTTTTCATGGACCTCGTGAACGAGAATCAGGCGATCTGGACCCCCGCGTTCAAAGAGGAGCTGCGTGCCACGATGGCTGAGGCTGTTGCGTTGGAGAAAGATTTCATCAGCGACTGCCTGCCGGTCAACGCCGTCGGCCTATCCATCACCGAGTTCCTTACCTACATTGATTACATCGCCGACCGCCGCCTCGAAGGCTGCGGCCTGGCCCCCCTCAACCCCGGCGTCAAAAATCCACTGCCGTGGCTCGCCGAGATGATGGACATCAAAAAAGAGCAAAATTTTTTCGAGGGCCGTGTCACCGAATACCAAAAACAGTCCGCCCTCCGCACCACCAGCGACGACGATCTCTGAGCCGTCGCGCGTTTCCTCCCACCTCCCTCGCACCACACCAACCACCCGGCGCGTCCCTCGCGCTTTTCGGGTCACTCCGCCCTCGGCGGAGCCTTCCCATTTTGGCGCGCAACACCTGCACCGCCTTTTTCCACCGTCCTTCGTCTCCACCTCTACGTTTAACCGCCGCCTCGCGCCCGCTCCCATGAATCCCTCCCTCCAGCAAGATCTCGCCCTCAAGAAATTCACCCAATCACCCTTCGACGCCAAACCCGTCTATGCGTGGCGCGACTGCGTCCCCGCCGATGTATCTGCTCTACCCGAGATCACCCTCCTCGTCCCACAAGGCGAGGCCGCCTTCGACCTCGCTGAGATCGCCGACACGCTCGGCAAGGCGGTCACCAACGTCCATCTCGCCCGTGGCGAGACCGGCGACATTTTCAACGACACCACGCGCGAGTTCGTCGGCCGCATCGTCCGCGAGGTCGCCGCCAACCTTGCTGGCGAGGCCCTTCGTCGCACGCCCCTCCGCCTCTCGCTCAATGACCTCTACGAGCTCATCGAGAAAACCCTCGTGGACAACAACGCCTACGACATCGCCAAAAGCGTTCTCCTCAGCCGCAGCCGCAAGCTCGCCGTCGCCGGCCCACATACCGCGGCCATCAAGCTCATTCGCCGCAACAACCAGGTCGTCCCCTTCATCGAGCAGAAAATTGAGATCGCCATCCGCAAAACCTTTCTCTCGCTCCAGCGCGACTCCGCCCCCGCTGTTGCCATTGCCTGCGCCATCACCGAGCGCGTTCTCGCCTCGCGCCAGTCGTTTGTCCACATTGAGGAGATTCAGGACATGGTTGAAGAGGAGCTGATGAAGGCCGGTCACTACAAGGTTGCCCGCGCCTATATCCAATACCGCGCCCTCCGCGCCGAACAGCGCGCCGCCGGCGGTGACGCCGTCCTCTCGCCTGCGCCGCAGCCCTCGATGATCGTGGTGAAAAAGCCCGACGGTTCGACCGTACTCTGGGACCGCTCCGACCTCCAGCGCCGCATCGAGTTTGCCCGCATCGGCCTCGACCTCTGCCTCACGCCCGACCAGATCGAGGCGGAGCTGCTCCGTTCTGTCTACGACCAGATCACGCAAAAAGACCTCGACGCCACGATCGTCCTCAACTCGAAAACTCTCATTGAGAAAGATGCCGACTTCGCGAAGTTTTCCGGCCGCATCCAACTCAGCTACATCTACGAGGAAGTGCTCGGCTGGGACATTCTCCGCGACGGCATCGGTAAGCTGAAAGAATTTCACCAGCGCGCCTTCAGGAAATACTTGGAGCACGGCGTCGCCATCAAGCGCCTCAACCCCAAGCTCCTTGACTACGACCTTGCCAAGCTTGCCGCGGCCCTCGACCCGTCGTCCGACCTGGAGTTCGACTTCCTCGGCATTCAGACGATGTATGACCGTTACCTCATCATCGACAAATCGGGCAAAAACTCCCGCCGCATTGAGACGCCGCAATTTTTCTGGATGCGTGTCGCCATGGGCCTGTTCCTCGGCGAGACCGCCGACCGCGAATCCAAGGCCACCGCGCTCTACGGCCTCTACAAGTCGCGCCGCTTCTGCTCGTCCACGCCCACTCTCTTTAACTCCGGTACGCTCCATTCGCAGCTCTCGTCCTGCTACCTCTACTTCGTGGACGACTCGCTGGAGAGCATTATGTATCGCGGGATCGCGGAGAATGCTCAGCTGTCCAAATGGGCTGGCGGCCTCGGCGGCTCTTGGACCGCAGTCCGCGGCACAGGCGCGCACATCGCCGGCACCAATGGCGAGAGCCAAGGTGTTATCCCGTTCCTAAAGCTCCACAATGACCAGCTCGTTGCCGTCAACCAAGGCGGCAAGCGCAAAGGCTCCGGCTGCGCCTATCTCGAGTCGTGGCATAATGATATCTTGGAGTTCCTCGAGCTGCGCAAAAACACCGGCGACGACCGCCGCCGCACGCACGACATGAACACTGCCAACTGGATCCCCGACCTCTTCATGAAGCGCATGGAGGCCCGCCAGTCCTGGACACTCTTCCGCTCCAACCAGGTGCCCGACCTACACAACCTCTATGGCAAAAAATTTGAGGAGCGCTACCTCGCCTACGAGCAGCTCGCCGAGGAGGGTAAGATCCAGTCGCAGAAAATCGAAGCCATCGAGCTCTGGAAAAAGATGCTCTCGATGCTCTTTGAGACCGGCCACCCGTGGATCACGTTCAAGGATGCCTGCAACCTCCGCTCCCCGCAGGACCATGTCGGTGTCATCCACTCGTCCAACCTCTGCACTGAGATCACCCTCAATACTTCCAACGACGAGACCGCCGTCTGCAACCTCGGCTCCATCATTCTTGAGACCCATCTCCTGCCCGACGGCGCGCTCGATCACCCCAAACTCCGCGAGACCATCCGCCTCGCCGTCCGCGCGCTCGACAATGTCATTGATATCAATTTCTATCCGACTGCCGCGGCCAAGCTCTCCAACGAGCGCCACCGCCCCATCGGTCTCGGCGTCATGGGCCTCGCTCACGCCCTCTACCTGAAAGGCGTCCCCTTTGCCTCGCCCGCGGGGGTCGAGTTCAACGATGAGGCGATGGAAGCCATTGCGTTCTACGCCTACGAGGCCAGTTCCGACCTCGCCGCCGAGCGCGGTGCCTATTCCAGTTACGCCGGCTCCAAGTGGTCGCGCGGCCTCCTCCCGCAGGATACCATTGACCTCCTTGAGCAGGAGCGCGGTGTCCCCGTCGAAGTCCTGCGCGGTGGCCGCTTGGATTGGACCCCCGTCCGCGAGAAAATCGCGAAGCAGGGCATGCGAAACAGTAACGTCCTCGCCATCGCGCCCACGGCGACCATTTCGAACATTACTGCCACCTCGCCCTGCATCGAGCCCACGTACAAGAACCTCTTCGTCAAATCCAACCTCTCCGGCGAGTTTATCGTCCTGAATCCCTTCCTTGTGAAGGACCTCAAGGCGCGTGGCCTCTGGAACCAGGAGATGATTGATAACCTCAAGTATTTTGACGGTGAGCTGGCCGATATTCCGACCATCCCTGATGACATCCGCCAAAAATATCTGACGGCCTTCGGCATTGACGCCAAGTGGGTGCTCGAGGCTGCCGCACGCCGTCAAAAGTGGATCGACCAGTCGCAGTCCGTGAACCTCTGGCTCGCGACGCCCGACCTCAAGGTGCTCTCGCACATGTATCGCATGGCCTGGCGTACCGGTCTCAAGACGACGTACTACCTCCGCACCCTCGGTGCATCCGGAATCGAAAAAGCAACGGTGGCGTCCAAAGCCGAAGTCAGAGGCCACGCAGGCACTGCCACGGACTCGGCCACCGCGTCATCTGCCGCCATGCCCGCTACTTCAGAGAAGCGTGAATACACTGCTGCCGAGAAAACGGCCTGTTCCATCGAAGCCATGCGCAACGGCGGAGAGTGCGAGGCGTGCCAGTAAGCGACACTTACACCTCAAAACTTATGGGCCGCTGGCGATGTAAATCCCAGCGGCCTTTTTTAATGAAAACTCATGATAGGAGGCGCCGCCTCAATAAGTGCGACGTGCTGCAATAGGCCATGGCGGGTTAAACCCCATCGTCCGTATCGGTCAGAGGGAGTAGTCTGACGGCCTCAACCATTGGGCGCGGCTCAAACCACGGAAATGTTTTCTTGGTTTGCCGCGGTTCCGCCGTGGAACCTGCGCCTCGGACCGCTCGCCTGCACCTTCCTTCCCATGAAACCATTCCCCGCACTAATCGTGTCAGCCGTCAGTGTCAGCTGCCTCCTTTTCCAGATTGGGTGTACGTCGCCTGCTTCACCCAATCGCTATGCACAGACCAAGAGAACGGTCCCGCTGAAACTGCTCGAAGTCAAAAGCCCTCAAGGTGTGCGGCTTGGGCGAATTGAAGACCTCGGCATTGACTTGGTGCATGGTCGCATTGTCGAGGTTTTGGTGATATCCGGAGATTTTATGGGTCTGGGTGGAAAGGTTGTTGCGGTGCCCCCGCACGTGCTAGCGCGTGACCCGGACGGTGACTTCTGTACCCTTGGTGCCAGCACCGCCGTGTTCGAGGCCGCACCAGGGATCAAACTCTCCCAGTGGAAGGACACTGGCCGGAGCGACCGCGTGGCGGCTGCTTACCATCACTTTGGCGAGGAGCCCTATTTCACTGAGGATGGCAGTGGGCCAAACAGGAGTGATGGCCAACCCAAAGAGCCACTCGGCCCCATGGAACTCGCTAGCCGCCTCACGGGGTTTCCCGTGAGAAACCTCCAAGGAGAGTTGTTGGGTAAGGTCTGGAGCATGAACCTGAACATTCCCAGAGGCCGCATTCTCAATGTGGTGATTGCCGAGCAGAACGCATCGCAGACCATGCGGATCATCCCGGCCATGGCATTGAGTTTCGCCACTGGGCGTGAGACGCTGGTACTCGATGACACTAGGGAGGAGTTTGCGACTGAGCCGCGCTACATGTATATGGAGGATAAGATCGGGAACGATTCGACGGCGAAGCGAGAGCCCTATCAAGGGCCCCACACCTTAGTCGCGCTCGAGCAGGGCGACAGTGAGTATGATTTGGCTCGCACCGCCCTCATTCGGCAAAATATCCGTCAATCCAAGATGAGTGGCCGGAATGTGGAGGTGGGCACGCTTTATGGCCGTGTCACCCTGCGCGGCTGGGTCCTCACGGCGGAAGACAAGCGCCGCATCGGGGCAATCGCGATCGCGGCTGCACGGGAAGAAATTGTGGACAACCAAATTGTCGTGGGCGCGCCCAGCATCCTGAATTAATCCGGCTAGGCGAAACCGCGTACATGCAATACTCTAGGCCGGCTCACGACGGCTATTGGGTTGTGACGGTAGATTAAGAGGCCATTAATCTCAGTTTTCTCGGCGCTTAACACGATTTGACGGTCGTGACGTGGACGGACGGAAAGAAATGAATGCCGGTGTGCGGCATTTCAATCCGAGCGCGAGCCAGCTCGCCACTGCGGGGCGAGCGAAACGTTCAACTTCGGCCGGTCTGGGCCTTGGCGCAGTTATTTGACCGGAGCGGCGGCAGGAGCGGGCTTGACCGGAGCAGCGGTTTGCGCGCGATCCTGCCAGAGGTAACGCGGTTTGCTATCCGGTCCTAGATGCTGAGTGGCGTCGTAACGGATCCAGCCGGCGGCCACGAGCAGCAGCATGAGCACCAGCAGGGTCACGCGGCGTCGTTTCGCAGCGGCCTTGTCCTCATAAGGGTCTTCGAGCGAGCGGATGGAGCCGTCGGGCAAGATCGCGCGGGCGGTGAGCGCGGTGCCAAAAGGAATGTTAATTTTCACGCGGCCGTTGATAGCCCAGCCGTTAGCATCGAGGATGGGG
>CAIQKQ010000044.1 GCA_903872425.1 uncultured Opitutia bacterium
CGGCGAGATCGAGGCTGCGGTGCTCGATCAGATCAAGGGCATCCGGCGCGAGCCGGAGGTGCTGTCGCATACCGTGCGCGAGGCCTTGAGCCTCA
The DNA here is from genome assembly GCA_903872425.1 of uncultured Opitutia bacterium. Classification (GTDB taxonomy): domain Bacteria; phylum Verrucomicrobiota; class Verrucomicrobiia; order Opitutales; family Opitutaceae; genus CAIYUN01. The sequence continues at coordinate 96 of CAIQKQ010000044.1, forward strand.
GTTCCTCGCCAATTTTCCACATAGGCACCGTAGCGAAGAGAGACACTAAGGCCCGTATCAGTTCCCGAAGTGTTTTTGATGCAACTCTCGCCGCTGCTGGGCTTTGATCGACAAGGTCGCAGTGGGGCGGGCAAGTAGGCGTTGGATGCCTATCGCTTCACCAGTTTCTTCACACCAGCCGTAATCTCCGGCGTCGATGCGGGCAATCGACTGCTGGATTTTTTTTAGCAGCTTGCGCTCGCGATCCCGCGTACGCAGCTCCAACATATGCTCCTCCTCGAACGTCGCGCGGTCAGCTGAATCCGGCACAGTTACAGTCTCACGCAGGTGCTCAATCGTCTCACCGGCGTTGGCGAGCAGCTCCTCTATCATCCCGCAAAGGGTCGTCCGGAAAAACGCAAGCTGGGCGTCGCACATGTACTGACCCTCGGGCAACGCTTGGGACTCAGCCTCGGCGAGCTTTTTTTCCGACTTGCCGACGCTGAATTTGGTGCTGATCGTAAACATGTCTGCGTACCACCTTTGCGGGCTCACCTGCGTTTTTTGGCAGTTACCCAGTCTATACCTTTGTGGCGTTGCTCTGCACTTTACCGTCTAAAACTAGGCAATATTGGCCGGCTCAGTTATTGAGCTGCAGTCTCCATAAAAGCGCTTGCGTTGCCAGCGGTGGTGTGCGAACAGGAGCTCGTATGGAAACCAGCCACCGTTAAACCAACGGAAAATACCCCCAGGCTGAGTTTTTTACCAGCCCCAATCCCCAGTTGTTCGCGCCGGCTGAAAACTGAGCCAGGGTGGAGTGAACCCCTCGGGCTGGACAGTTGGGAGTCAAATTCCTTCAAGCTGCTTGCAGGGCGAGTTTTGCCTCGAAGACATTGGGTGACTGGTAGCCGATAGACGAGTGCATTCTTTTGGCGTTGTACACGTCGTCGATGAAACGGGGAAGTCGAGCGGCGACATCCTCGAAGGTTTCATAACCGGCCAGATAAACCTCTTCGACTTTTAGCGTCTTCATGAAGCTCTCGGCCTGAGCATTGTCATAGGGGTTCGCCGGTGCACTCATTGATCCGACCAACCCGTGTTTCGTCAGGGCGCGCCGGTACTCTGAACTTGTGAATTGGCAGCCGCGGTCGGTGTGCACGATGCATTCACCTGGCACTGGTCGGCGACTACGCACGGCGGCCCCAAGAGCCGCCAGCGCCAACTGCGTATCGATGCTCCGAGAGATCGCGTAACCAACGACCTTGCGGCTGCAGGCGTCCAGAAATGCAGCGAGGTAGGCGAAGCTATCCTCCAGTCGGATATACGTGAAGTCTGCCACCCAGACCTTGTCCAGCGTATCCGGGATGACGTTGAGATAGAGGTTGGGGAATACGCCGCCATCTTCATCGCCAGACTTGGGCTTGAGCGCGAACTTGCGCTTGGTGACGGCATACAGCGCCCGCTCCCGCATGATTCTGGCCGCCCGTTTGTGATTGATACGCGCGCCCCGAGCGGCAAGCTCTCGAGTGACACGGCGGTATCCATAGCCGGGAAACTCGTCTTGGATGGCATTGATCATTTCGGCAAGCTTGTCATCGCTGAGTTCAACGTGACGGGCCGTTGACCGGTAGTAGAAGGTACTGCGCGGCAGCCCGATCACTTCACAACTCCGACGGACGGCACAGTTGGCTTCGGACCGCTCACAATCGATGATGTCTCGCTGCTGCTGACGACTTTGAGCCTGGGCGTTTTTTTTAAAAGGTCGAGCTCCATTGTCAGTTGCCCGACCTTGCGCTCAAGGGCTGCGATCTTGGCTTCGTACTGTACCAGTGTCTCGGCTGAGCCCTCTTCGTCATACATCTCGCCGCGATCAAATTGCAAAAGCCATAGCTGGATGAGATTTGCTGAAAGGCTGTGCTGACGCCTTGCCTCGCTGCGAGTAATCGTGCCGCTGCGAATGTCGGCGCACAACTGCAGCTTGAACGCTGCTGTGTGGCGACGGTATGGACCTCTCTTGGACATGGACCTTCTCCTGTTGAAGGCCCTACTAGCGTATCAAAGCAATCTGATCACTTTGTCCAGCCCGAGGGGTTCACTCCAGGGCTGGCTCAGAAAAGACCACGTCACGAGTTCGCCCCGCGGCCGACGGGTGACCTGATGGCAGGGGGACGACATGAGTCCTGACGCTCGAGCCGCTTGGGAATACGCGATCACAAGCGCGCCGTTCGAGTTGCTCAAGCGGCTCGACACGAACGCGCTCGAGGTCTGGGCGTCGGGACTTGAGCTGGGGTCGTTCACAGCGTGCTCCATGATCCCTATTCCGCGGCGACAGTAGGCAAACGGATTCGTCGGATGGCCAAGCGCGGCGAGCCTCGCCGACGTCCGTGTGAGCGGCAGATCCCGCGAATCAAATCGTTCTTTCAGAAAGCTAAAAAATTCTCTGATAAACCAATTGTGGGTTGTTTAATTTCCCTACTTTTAGTTCACAATCTTCATTTTAGGTGGGGCTTATGAAGGTCAAGCAGGTTATTTGCGCCTCAGGGCGATCCGGCTATATGCACCGCGATCTCATGGCGATCAAGGCGGGTGCTCGTCAGGATGGAATGATTTTCCACGGCAACCCGGTGACCCCAGGATTCAAAAAAATTATCGAACCGGCCACGGTTATATCGGTCATGTTGGTGCTTGAGGACGAACAGGTGGCCTTTGGGGACTGTGCCGATGTGATTCTCGCGGGCGTTGCGGGACGCGATCCTGTCTTTAACGCTGTCGACTACATGGACGTGATGCAGGGCCCGGTCGCCAAGGCGCTGACTGGCCGGGACATCTCGAGTTTTCGTGCCAACGCCGATGAATTCGACAGGATGACTGTCGATGGCAAACGGATGCACACCGCGCTTCGCTATGGCATCACCCAGGCGCTGCTGCACGCAACGGCTCTTGCAGGCCGGGAGACGATGGCCGAGGTGATTGCACGTGAATATGGCTGCGAGATCTCGACCACACCGATACCCATTCTGGCTTCCGGTCACAAGGACGACCCGGCCCAGCTCGACCGGATCATTCTGAAGCGCACCGCATTGCTGCCACACGCCTCGTTTACCGTGGTCAAGGACCATGTGGGATTGAAGGGCGAGATCTTGCATGCGTGGGTCAAGATGGTCGCTACCCGTATTCAGTTCATCGGCGAAGTTGACTACAGGCCACGGATTCATGCCGATGTTTACGGCACGCTTGGCGAGTTGTTCGCCATGGATGTGGAGAAGATCGCTGACTATATCGGGACGCTGAGCGAGGCCGCGGCGCCTTCCAGCCTGTTGGTCGAATCGCCGATGATCGCCAAGACCC
>CAIQKQ010000045.1 GCA_903872425.1 uncultured Opitutia bacterium
CTCGCCCTACTGGGCTTGCCCAAGCCGGCAGAGATGACGGGGGAGAACTTAGTCATTGGGTAGGGCGAGGTGGAGAGGCTTGACCCCTAGATGCTTTCAGCTCGTTGAGGGCAATGCGCTCGATCTGGCAGCCATTCTTTCGCTCTAGCTTCGAGTTCCTTCAGCCATTTGGATTTGCCACACGGTGGAGGTGGCTCAGCGTTGGCGCCCATGCCGTTGGAAACGTCCGTCTCGTCGCCGGAGCAACCGCCGCGCCGCTGTGTGCGACGGTGGTGGCTCGCGCTGGTTTTGATCGGGCTGGCTCTGGCGGGCTGGTGGTTTGGCATCGAGCTGCCGGAGCGCCGCACGGCGGCGGAGCTGAAACGCCAGCAGGCGGAAAACGCTATCACGATTCCCGACCTTAACCTCGACATGGTTTGGATTCCGCCGGGCGAGTTTTTTATGGGCACGCCGGAGCAGAGCAGTCTGGCCAGGTGGTGGCATGGCCTCCGGGAAAAAATCATGCACAAACCAAGCCTCGGCGATGCAGGTCAGCCCAACGAGCGCCCGACTATGTGGGTGACGCTGACGCGGTCATTCTGGTTGGGGAGAACCGAGGTGTCGCAGGCGCAGTGGACGGCGGTAATGGGGAGTAATCCGAGCAAGTTCAAAGGCGACGACCTGCCGGTGGAAATGGTTTCATGGGCCGAAACTTTGGAATTTTGCCGAAAGCTGACGGAGCGGGAGCGCGCGGCAAATCGATTGCCTGCCGGCTACGCCTACTCGCTGCCGAACGAGGCCCAGTGGGAGTATGCGTGTCGTGCCGGAACAACGGGCGATTACGCAGGCGACCTCGATACGATGGCATGGTATAAATCTAACAGCGGCGACACGACGCACTCTGTGGGTACGAAACAGGCGAACAAATGGGGCTTGGTCGATATGCACGGAAACGTGTTGGAATGGTGTTTGGACTGGTTGGGCGATTACCGCGGCGGCGAGGTGATCAATCCGCGCGGCCCGATTGGAGGCGATTACAGCGCCATCCGAGGCGGAAGTTTTGGGAGCGAATATAATGGAAATACGAGTGCGCGCTCTGCGTATCGCTCCGACCACTTTCGGCGCAACCATGATTATGGTGTCGGTTTTCGCCTCGCCCTCACACCGGCCACAGTTGTTCCATCACCACCAGCCGCGAAGGAATAGAAAAGCTAATGCGCGTCCTTGTCTTAACTTCCAGCACCGGCGGCGGGCACAACACCCGCGCGCGTGCGTTCGCCGCGTGGGCGCGGCGCGAGACGGAACTCGGGCTCGATGTGGCCGTCCATCAAGCGCTTGAGGATACGCACGGGCTCTACCGCTTCGGCGTCGGGCTCTACAACTGGATCCAACGCACGGCACCGAGGCTGCACCATATCTATTTCAATTTTTTAGAGCTGGGCGGGCTGCTCAAGTCGCCGACACGCATGCTGGGAGCGGCGAAGTTTCGCGCGGTGGTGCGCGAGCACCAGCCGGGCGCGGTGCTGAGCGTCCACGGCTCGCTGAATCACGGATTTTTCGGTCTCGCGCGCGATACACTGCGCGCCGCGCCGCCGCGTTGCTCGACTTACTGCGGTGAGCTGTTCGGCGGCTACGGTTTCAGCCGGCACTGGGTCAACCCGCGCGCCGACCTTTTTGTTGGTGCAGTGGAAGAATGCACGGCCGAGGCGCGACGATTGGGTATGTCGGCGGAGCGGGCGCGTATCGGCGGTTTTTTGCTCGATCCGGCGTTTTATTCGGCGCGGCTAGACGAGCGCGAACGGCGGGCGGTGTTGCGGGAAAAATACGAGCTAGATCCCGACCTTTTCACACTGCTACTCACGACGGGCGCGGTCGGCGCCAATAACCACCTCGCTCTGCTGGAGGCGTTGAAGCACTCCCGTCTTCGCCCGCAGGTTATCGCGGTGTGCGGGCGCTCAACGCACGTGTGGCAGGACGTGGCAGCGTGGGGCATGGCGCATCCCGTAGTGCCAGTGCGCGCGATCGAATTCACGGACAAGATGGCGGAGCTGCTGCAATGTGTTTCGGCGGTCGTGGCTCGTCCGGGCACGGGCACGACTAGTGAGGCAATGCTAAGCGGCTGCCCGATCATTTTTAACGGGCTGGGCGGCGTAATGCCGCAGGAAATGATCACGGTGAAGTTCGCCGCCGCGCATGGCTTTGCGCGTGTACTGCAGCGAGCGCACGACTTGCCGGCGCTGCTGGAGCCATTAATGGCTACACCCGAAGCCCTCACTGAGGTGCGTGCCACGATGAGCGCCGCCCGGCCGCCTGGGATGCCGCGCGACATCCTTGAAATGGTCACTGGCGTCACGCACGCTGCATCCTAAGTATGAGAAAACCTGTCCGACCGACCGTGTGGGTCCGCCTAGTAATCGGCTCCGTGTTGCCTGCGCTTCGCGAGGCGGCAGCGTTACGGCGCGCGGCGACCGGTGGCACGCGGCCCGGCCTGCGCGCCCTGCTACTACCGACGGCGCACGACTTAGCTAACGAGGGCGTCGCGCGCGCTCACACCGGTCTCGGCTATGGCACAGCACTACGCGGCGCGGTCATTCTCGGCGCGCATGACCCCGCGGCGCGCAACGTGCTCGCACACACGGCCGACGGTACGGCGCGTTTCCTCATACCAGAGATCGGATTTGACCGCTGGCTCAGGCTGGAGCGCGGCGCGCTGCGCGGCGGGCGCGGAGTGCCGCTCGCACCGGCTGATGTGACGCTCACTTTTCCGCGTTGGCGCACCGCATTGGCCGCGCTGCGCGGTGAGCTCGACGAAATGGCAGCACTTGGTACCGGCGAACTCGTGATCACCGGCAGCCTGCCGTTGGCTGACCATTTGAATATCGTGCTCCAGCGCATGGCCGACTATTTTCCCCCACACAAATGAGCACGTCGCCCGAAGCCCCTCGTTCTTACGCTGAGTCGCTGCGGCTCTTTGCGCGTGCGAGCCGTGTCATCCCGGGCGGGATCTACGGCCACACCAGCCCGGCTTTAACGGTGCCGGGCAAGTTTCCCAACTTCGCCACGCACGCTGAAGGCGGCCGATACTGGGACGCCGACGGCAATGAATTTCTAGACTTTATGTGCGGTTACGGACCGATCGTGCTCGGCTACAACCACCCGGAGGTCGAGGCGGCGGCAGAGAAACAGCGACGCGACGGCGATTGCTTCAACCATCCGACCGAGGCGACCGTGCTCCTAGCCGAACGGCTCGCCGCGCTCACCGGCCTCGGCTGGGCGGTGTTCGGCAAAAACGGTTCTGACATGACGACCTGGGCCGTGCAGGTGGCGCGCGAGTTCACCGGACGAAAAAAAATCCTACGCGTGCGCGGCGGCTACCACGGCTCTCACGCCTGGTGCTCTCCCGGCCACGGTGGTATCATCCCCGAAGATCGGGAGCACGTTCACGTGTTTCAGTGGAACGATCCCGACACGCTGCGCGACCTGCTTGCGCGGCATCGCGGTCAGGTCGCCGCTCTCATCGCTTCGCCTTATCACCATCCTGCATTTGGTGACTCGGCGTTGCCCGCGCCTGGCTTCTGGGCTACCGTCGAAGAGTTGTGCCGGCGCGACGGCGTGTTGCTGATTTGCGATGACGTGCGCGCCGGCTTCCGGTTGCACCTTGGCGGCTCGCATCAACATTTTGAGTTCGCGCCCGACCTAGTGTGTTTCTCTAAGGCACTGGGCAACGGTCACGCCATCTCCGCGGCCGTAGGCAAGGCAGAGTTGAAGGTCGCGGCCTCACGGGTATTTCTCACCGGCAGCTTTTGGCAGGGCGCGGTGGCGATGCGTGCCGCGTTGGCGACGCTGGAGATTTTGGAACGCGACGACTGTATTAGCCGGATGCAGCGGATCGGTGAACGCTTCACCGCCGGCTTGCGGGCGGGCGCGGAGAAACACGGTTTGCGCGTCAACTGCTCGGGTCCGCCGGCGATCCCGTTCATGAGTTTCGCCGCCGACACCGGCTGGCAACGGCAGCGCGACTTTTGTGCAGAGATGGCGCGGCGTGGGGTCTTCCTGCATCCGCACCATAATTGGTTCCTTTGCGCCGCTCACACGGAGGCGGACATTGACGGTGCACTGGCGGCGGCTGATGCGGCGTTCGCGCTCGTGGCGGCGGGCGAAAAGTGAACCGACCGCGCGTCATCAAAGCGTCTGAGGTGTGCAATCGGAACACCGTCGCACTTGAACGTTGGTTGTTGGGCAAACAGCTTGTACGCGTTGACGCAACCGCGCCGGGCGGGGTGCATCGGGCTCGCATCACCGAAAACGAGGCCTACCACGGCCCGCGTGACCTCGCCTGTCACGCAAGCAAAGGCCGAACTCCACGCACCGAGGTGATGTTCGCGCCCGGCGGTGTGTGGTATGTCTACGTCTGTTATGGCATACACGAGATGCTTAACCTCGTCACCGGTCCAGCAGATTGGCCGGCAGCCGTGCTTATCCGCGGGATCGAGGGGGTGAACGGCCCCGGTCGGCTCACGCGCGCACTCGGTATCAGCCGCGCGCTGAATGCCCGGCCTGCCACGCGCGCGAATGGTCTGTGGTTGGAGAACGACGGACTCGTCATACCGCTTCGCGCGATCCACACAACCCCGCGTGAAGGTGTTGCCTACGCCGGCCCGGTGTGGGCCACGAGACCGTGGCGATTTATACTCGATACGAATTATTGCGACCGGCTTTAATCTGTCCCTAACGCCAGCTGAGAGCGTCAGTGGTCGCTTCTCGCACTGGATCAGTGCCAGCGAGCTTAGGGTTTAGTCGGAGTAGATGCAGGTGTTTTTTTCTCCGGCTCTTTGATCGGCGGTTGGTAATCAACGAGCGTGGCTACGGCGGTGCCAACTTTCACTTTTACCTCAAATTTTAGCGGGAGCCGTTCGGCGTCGTTAGAAATCCACACGTTTACCACGCCGCCCTTCCGAAACATACCCTTGGGCGTGCCATCCATCTCAGGGACGAGTAGCATGGCGTCGCGTTTGCCCTTAGGTGTGGAAACTTGTTCTAATTTCTGTGCCGTGATGGTGAGCGGATAAAACTCGTCATCAAAGAGCACGAGCGCCGGATGCTTTTCACCTGGCTGGAGATTCCAAGCGCGCGCTTGGATGAGCACCGTGATTAGATCCATCGGGCGGCCCGGTGGCAGCGTGAGGGTGCGGGTGCGCGCCGGGCGAAGCGGGTCAACATAGGCGGCGGCGCCGCGCGCGTAGTCAAAGGTGATGGACATCTCTGTGGGTTTCCGGCCGGCATGGGTCTCCGCGTGTGCCTTAAGGAGGCGGCCATCACTGCCATCAAAGTCAGCGATCGCCTGACCGGTAAATGAATAGAGCGCGCCGATGGTACCCTTCGTTGCCGTCTGTGTGGTAACGCGCGTTAAGGGCGTGCCACTGGCGAGCGAAGAACTGGTAGCGGTAACGACAACCTCGCCTGCGCCACTGAACAGTCCCCAGCCCACGCGAAATTTGAACGCTTCGCCTGGCCGCAGCGCGACGGTTTCGGTGGATGGGACACTGGAGACCGAGGCCGCCACGGTTTCGCCCCGCGCCAAACACAGGCCGGTGAGCAGCGAGAGGAAAAGTGATATTTGGGGTTTCATACGAAACACGACTGTAGATGAGACAAAGAGTCGGCCAACAGGGTTAAACAAACCACTCAAGCAACACAGGTAAATCTAGGGATAACTTGGAAATACGCGGTAGACTTGCTCGGGTGATTGGCTGGATGGGACAGGAGATCATAGCTCGCATCAGGTTTTTGGTTGGAATATCACC
>CAIQKQ010000046.1 GCA_903872425.1 uncultured Opitutia bacterium
GGCAAACGCTACGACCCACAGTCGCCGGAGAATCTGTCGCCGCGCAACACGGGCATTCAAAAACTGCCACCCGCCAAGCCCGCGCTTGTCTGGTATTCGAGTCTGCCTTCGAAGGACTTCCCCACGGTCGGAAGCGGCGGACGCACAATCATGGCCGGACCGGTGTATCATTACGACGCGGCAAATTCTTCACCCATCAAGCTTCCCGAAGCGCTCGATGGCCGCCTCTTCATTTACGAGTGGATGCGCAACTGGATTCAGACAGTGAAGCTCGGCACCCCAGGCCCGGAGATCGAGCCCTTCGTGCCGTCTTGGAATCTGCGCCGCCCCATCGACATGAAGATCGGTTCCGATGGTGCGCTTTACATGATCGAGTATGGTGACCAGTGGTGGGAGAACAACGACAGTCGCATCGTGCGCGTCGTCTATCGTCGGGGCAATCGCGCACCGACGGCAAGGCTCGTTGTGAGCGAAACTGCTGGCAAACAACCGCTCGCGCTCACATTTGATGCCAGCACATCCACCGATGCCGACGGCGACTCGCTGAAGTTTGTCTGGAGCATCGCGGGCAAGAAACAGGCCGGCGACGGAGCGAAGTTCGCACACACTTTCGAGCAGCCTGGCAGCTATGAAGTCAGCGTGACCGCGATCGATGCCAGTGGCGAGAAGAGTACCGCGAAGGAGATGATCAACGTTGGCAATGGCCGGCCCATCGTGCGTTTCGAGTCGCCAGCGCACGGTTCGTTCTTCGATTGGGAGTCTGCGATCCCTTACAAAGTCTCCGTCACAGAAACCGATGGCGATAGCGTGCAAACAAATCTCGCCACCGTGCAGGGCGAGTTCCGTGGTCGCCGCTTCGCCACGGAAGGCGACAAGGACGTGCTCGATCCCGGACTCGCGATGATGCGCGCCAGCACCTGCTTTGCCTGCCACATGGCCGACACGCCATCGGCAGGTCCACCTTACAAAACCGTCGCTTTGAAATACAAGGACGACGCTGCTGCTGCCGAACGGCTCGCGCAAAAAGTCCTCAGCGGCGGCGGCGGCGTGTGGGGCCAGCTTTCGATGCCACCGCATCCTCAGCACAACATCGAGCAGCTCCGCAGCATGGTCGCCTGGGTGCTCTCGCTCAAAGACGATCCGTCCAGCCCGCCGCAGTCCGGAGCCAACGGCACCTTCACCGCGCCGAAGAAGCCCGAGAACGGCACACGCGTGGACGAGGGCGTACTCATCCTCACCGCAGCCTATACCGACGACGGCAAGGGCGGAACGATGCCTCGACTGCGCGGTGAAGGCACGGTGGTGCTGCATTCCCGCCGCAAAAAAGCCGCGCTCTATGACGAGAACCACGGCATGGCCTACGTCGAACACGCCTACGGGGAGAAGGCCATCCTAGGCCACTTCAAAGACGGCACCCACATCCTCTGGCGCGACCTGAACCTCACCGGCATCTCGCACATTACCGTCCGCGCCGGGTGCTTCGACACCAAGGGAGGCACTCTCGAACTCCGCAGCGGTTCACCCACCGGCCACCTATTGGCCAGTATCGAAGTGAAGCCCTCCGGCCAAGCCGACTCGGGCGAGTTCCTCTCCATCCCGGCGACGCTCACGAACGCCAATGGCCTCACCGACGTCTGTGTCGTGGCTCGTTGTGCTGACAAAGGCACCGAACTCGGCATGAACTGGATCGAGTTCCAACCGTGATGCGATCTTCCATGAAACCCACCCTCACCCTCCTCGCCGCCCTGCTGCTCGCGCCGCTGGCTGCGCTGCACGCTGCAGATGACCTTCCTGAGCCGCCCGTGAGTTGGAAATACCCGCCGGAGATGCCGGGGGCGAGTGTGGAGGTTTATCGGGAGGTGAACGGTGTGAAGCTCAATGCCTACATCTTCACGCCGCCGGGTCACCGAGCCTCGGATCATCGCCCAGCAGTGTTGTTCTTCTTTGGTGGTGGATGGAAAGGTGGATCGCCGGGACAGTTCCTGCCGCAGTCGCTTTACCTCGCGCAGCGCGGCATGGTCGCCATCCCGTGCGACTACCGGGTGCTGAGCCGCCACGGCGTCATTCCGCAGGATTGCCTGCGCGATGCGAAGGCAGCGATTCGCTGGGCTCGTGCCAATGCAACGCGTCTGGGTATCGATCCTGAACGCATCGTGGCCGGAGGCGAATCCGCTGGTGGTCACCTCGCTGCTGCGTTGGCGCTGGTGCCGGGTTTCGAGGACGGAGCCCACACCGAAGTCAGCTCCATGCCGAACGCTCTCGCGCTGTTCAATCCTGCTGTGGTGCTGTCTCCGGTGGACGGTCACCCTGCGCTGCTTTCCGACGAAAAAATCGCCGACATCCGCACCCGCACCGATGGCCGTCCAC
>CAIQKQ010000047.1 GCA_903872425.1 uncultured Opitutia bacterium
CCAGCATCTCGAACGCTGGCTAGTGCCGCGCGCGACTTTCCCCGAGGGCAAGCCCGGCTACCTCGCGTGGCGGCGCTCGTTGTACACGAAGCAGGCTGCGCGTGCCCGCGAGCTGTTGCTCGCCGCTGGCGTGGCCACGACTGACGCGGACGAGGTCGCGACATGGGTTTCCAAAACCGGTCTTCACACCAACGCCGGCACGCAGGCGTTGGAGGACGCGGCCTGCCTGGTGTTCTTGGAGAACGAGCTCGACGCCTTTGCCAAGCAGCATGCCGACTACCCGCGCGAGAAATTCGCCGACATCCTAAAAAAAACCTGGCGTAAAATGAGCCCCCCCGCGCGCGCGTTGGCGCTAGTGCTTGATCTCAGACCCGCGCTCGCTGCCCTCGTACGCGAGGCGGTGGGGGTGAAGCGCGACATGAGTTAACGCGGAGGCGAGCTCGCCCACGGCGGACACTGCACGATTACTCCGCGCTTCCGGTCGGTTCTCGGCGGTGGCAGTAGTCCAACTGTATCGTATTAGACGCTTAGGCGTGCTTTTAGGGTGGATTACGAGGCGGGTCGGCACGTTGGTGCATAACTTTAGCGAAAAATTGTCAAACGAACGTAAATCGGGGCCCGTTTGGATGATTTGGTTTGAGGCCGCAGTGGCGAAGCTGGTTCTTCCGCGCCTGCCAACCAACTTATCTATGCAAACCAAACACCACTCCGCCCAGGGCTTCACCCTGGTTGAAATCATGATCGTCGTCGTCATCATCGGGGCGCTCGCCGCGATGGCGGTTCCAGCATTCGCCAAAATCCGCGCGACCTCTCAGGACAAAACCGTGCTGAATAATCTCCGCCAGCTTTCGCAGGGCGCGGAGCAATATTTCACCGAACATGGGGTGAGTTCCGTGAGCACGGTCGACCTCGTCGGCTCAGATGCGTCACAATACGTGAAAGCGTTCGATGCCGTTGCCAACGAGACGTATCCTGACGTCATTGTACAAGGCAGCGCAATCATAGCTACCGGCGTGGCCGGCGGGCGCGACGTGACTTTCGCGCCCTGAGCACGACAGGCGGGCGCCCGACATGCCGCCGACAGCGCGTTATCGCGCTGCGGCGCGGGCGAGGCGGTCATTGAGGGCAGGGGCGAGGCCCGTCGTGCCGGGGATCCACTCGGCGCGGATACCTTGCCAGCGGCCGTGGTCGAGCGCGCGTAGACAGGCATAGAGCGTGCGCGCGGCGTCGGCGGGGCGGCCAGTGGGTGTGAGCCAGAAAAGATTTTTTGCGGTAGCTGGCGCGCTGGGTGGGCGTTGAAAGTAGAGAAACGCCGTGCGTGGCTCGCGCGCGGCGCGGGTGGGCCCAGGGAGCTTTTTCATCAACGTGAGTGGGGTGCGCGGGGAGTAGTGGCGGGGGAGGAGACCCGGCGCGATTTGGGAAGAATCGGGTCGTGAGGAGCGAGGAGCGAGTTGGGTGGAGGAAGCGGCGGTATTGACGGCGGGTGCAGAGCGGTGTGGGGCGCGCATGGAACAGCCGAGGACATTTTCCAGCTGCGCGCGGGAGATGGAGCCGGGGCGAAGGAGTGCGGGGCGGGCAGGGTCGCGAAGATCGACGATGGTGGACTCTACTCCGATAGCGGACGCGCCACCGTCGAGAATATATGTGATTCGTCGGCCAAGACCGGCGCGGACGTGCTCGGCCGTCGTCGGGCTGATGTAACCGAAGGGGTTCGCGCTCGGGGCGGCGAGCGGTCGGCCGCAGAGACGAAGCAGCACGCGAAGCAGCGGGTGGCGCGGCACCCGCACGGCGACACTATCGAGGCCGGCAGTGACGATGGCGGGGACGCAGGTGCGTTTGGGGAGAACGAGCGTGAGCGGGCCGGGCCAGAACGCGGCGGCGAGCAGGCGCGCGGCGGGGTTGAACACGGCGACCTCGTCGGCCTGCGCGAGCGAGCGGACGTGGACAATGAGCGGATCGGTTGAGGGGCGGCCCTTCGCGCGGAAGATTTTGGCGCAAGCCGCTGCATCGAGCGCATCGGCGGCGAGGCCATAGACGGTTTCCGTTGGCACGGCGACGAGGCCGCCGCGCGCAAGCACGGCAGAGAGCCGTGCGAGATTGCGCGGGGTTGGGCGATGGATACGGGCGAGCGGGCGGGCCACAGGAATTTTCAACCACGACCGGCCTCGGTTGGCACGGACAAAACAAGTGAACGTTGCGCCGGGAAAGTTTTCGCCGAGTGGTCGGCGCGTCAGGGGAACGCGGCCGCGACGGCGCGGGTGAGGTTGGCGGCAGCGGTGCGTAGGGCGGCGGCTTCCGGCATACCGGCGGGGGTTATGATATTGAGCGAGGGAAGAGTTTTCGCCGTGTCCGTCGCGGTGGTACCGGCGAAAACATGGACGGGTTTGCCAAGTGCACGGGCGCGGGCGACCACCGCGCCGGGGCCTTTGCCGGCCAGCGAGCTTGCGTCAAAGCGGCCTTCGCCGGTGAGCACAAGGTCGGCTGCGGCGAGCCGCGCGTCGAGGTCGAGCCACGCGGCGACAAGCGCGCTGCCGGAAACGAGTTGCGCGGCAGCGGCGCAGAGCAGGCCAAATGCGATGCCACCCGCCGCGCCGGCCCCGGGCGCGTCCATGAGTGTATCGGGCTGCCCGCTGTGGGCGCAGAGCATGAGCGCGACACGCGCGCTGGCGTGCTCAAGGCGGCGGAGGTCGGCGGCGCGCAAGCCTTTTTGCGGGCCGTAGATTGCCGCTGCGCCGCGCGGACCGAGCAGCGGGTTGTCCACATCGCACGCGATACGGAGCGGTGGGAGTGAGGCGGGGACGATTCCGGCAATGCGGGCGAGCTGGGGCCAACGTGCAGGAATGGGAGGATGAGAATTTACATCAAACCGTTCACCGGTCTCGGTGAAAAACTCCAGCCCGAGAGCGCCGAGCGCACCGAGTCCGAGGTCGTTGGTCGCGCTGCCACCGACGCCGAGTACGACGGCCTGCGCTCCGTATTTTTCGGCGGCGAGCCTAATGAGCTGACCCGTACCGTGGGTGGCGGTCTGCCACGGATCGCGCGACTCCGGCGTGAGCAACGCCAGGCCGCTCGCCTGCGCGAGTTCGACGACGGCGACGAGCGCGTCGTCGGGCAGCGCGGGCAATGTGAGCAGCGCGCGGGCGGTGGCCGGTATTTGGTTGGCGGACACGAGGCCGAGGTGCGCGGCGGCCGGCTGGTCGCGTGGGCCAGCGACGATGGCATGTTGGAGTGCGCCGCTGGCAGCGAGGGTGAGGATTTCAGCAAAGCCCTCGCCGCCGTCAGCGAGTGGACAGTGATCGAGCAACCAGTCAGGGTGGCTTTCACGGAGCGCGCGCGCGGCCGCCTCACACGCCTGTGGAGCGGTGAGGGAATTTTTAAATTTGTCGAAGGCGAGGAGAACGCGCACGGGGGCGGCAGGTTGAATTTTTGGCCATCACTCCGGGCCGACATAAGCGAAGCGTGGCACGGTGCGGCTGTTCACGATGACGGTTTCGGCGAACATCGCGGCGGGACGTACCCAGAGGCCGCGTGCGCCGTAAAGCGCCTGATAGACGACGAGCGGATCCAGGGTCTCGGAGTGGCGAGCGAGACCGAGCACGCGGTAGTCATTGCCCTTGTAATGGCGGTAGCGTCCGGGGCGCGGCTCGACAGGGAGGGGCGGAAGGTCGTTCACCGCGTGAGGGTCGACGGCGCGGGCGATTTCGGCCAGTGAAAACTTGGGTGAGAGGAGGGTTCAGCCTTCGCTGGACACGTGGCGCCCTCAAGTCAGCCAAGATTGAGTCGGGGGGGGCGACTGAGCGCGAGGCCAGATCCGAGGTGGCCGTTCAACCTCGCGTGAGCTTGGATGGCCGGTGGCGGTGCGGCAGCGGGAAAACGACGTGGAATTGTGGGTTGCGGCCGGTACGGAGGCGGGCGATGACCGTGGGATGTTAATGACCTGTCAGGCCGGCTACGAAAATTATCTCGGGCGCGAGCTGGAGGATACGGGCGGGCGCGTCGTGGAGCGCGGTCCGGGATGGGTGCTGGTTTCACGCGAAGCGTGCGCATCGTCCAACAGCGAAGATCCAACGGTGAACGCCCAAACACCAGTAGGAGCACTCCTAACTAAGGGCCGGAGCGTGGGGCCGGACTTGGCGTTTGCGCACCGAGGATTGATCGAGCCGGTGGAGATTGTGGGTGAGTCGGTCAACGCACTCGCGCAACGGGTGGCGGAGTTCTTTTTGGCGAGCTTGCAGGGGGAACGCGTCGAGGCGGCGTGGCCGTGCATGTGGGCGGGGCCGCAGGAAATTGTTGGGTTGGGGCGGCGCGTGTCGGCGGTGGAGGCGGCGTTCGGGGAGTTACTAAAAAAGCGGCTGTCGCGCGTGGCGCGATTGGCCGTGAAGGAACTGCCGCACGGGGTGGTGGGGGAGGCGCGAGGGCTGTTTGTATATTTTACCGATTTTCGGCGTGCGTTTGTCGCGCGCACTGCTTGGTCGGGCGGGCAACGGCGGATGGCGGACGACGCGTTCGCGCCGTCGCGGAGCTTTTTGAAAATCGAGGAGGCGTATGGCGTACTGGGGCGCGAGCCGGCGATAGGCGAGACGATCGCGGATCTCGGCGCCGCTCCGGGCGGGTGGAGCTACAGCGCCGCCAAACGCGGCGCACGGGTGATTGCGGTGGACAACGGGCCACTGAAGGGCGGCGCGCTGGGCCATGCGTTGATTGAACATCGGCGGGAGGATGCATTTGGGTTTCGAATGGCGGCTGGCGCGAAGGCGGACTGGATGTTTTGCGACCTAGTGGACGAGCCCCATCATGTGCTGCGCGGCATCGTTGCCCCATGGTTGGAGGGTGCGTGGTGCCGGCGATTCGTGGTGAACCTGAAATTTGGGCGCGTGGATCCGGTGGCGTTGCTCCGGGAGACGCGTGGCGTGATCGACAAAAACGCGACCTCGTTTTGCATACGGCATCTGTATCACGACCGCGAGGAGTTCACTGTGGTCGGCGAGACGCGGGGTCAGTAATCGTCCATCACGAACCACATCACCCAGGAGAGGCCGGCACTGAGCAGGGCCATGCCGGCGAGCGCGAAGACAAAGACAAAGGGCGAGGAGGGGCCAGAGAGCGCGGCGATTAGGCCGAGAAGTGAGTTGCCTCCGATCATGAGAAGCCAGTAGTCGCGGCGGCGGCGCGAACGGCGTGGCGGAGACGGGGCGAGCTCGTTGAGGCCGGCGGCGTTGGCGCGGGCGACATTTTCCATGAGCATTTGTTGAACATCAATCGCGGGCGGGCCGGCGGTGGGATGATTGACCGATTCAAATTTGGCCGTGCCGAGTTGGTATTTGGCCGGGCTCTCGGTTTTGGCGAGCGGCGCGGCCGAAACGACCGGTGGATCCGCAGGGGGCCGCATAAAATTTCAGGTGCGGGGCGCGATGGACTTGGCCAGGTCGAGCGCAGTCCGGACTTGCTGGAGGAGCGCGGTGCGGTCGTCGCGGAAGAGAAAGAGGTCGCCACTGAGTTTGTCGAAGGCGGCTTGGAGCACTTTGGCGTCGGGGCGCCGCATTTTGGTCAGGCTCGCGATGTTGGTGGCGAGGGCGTCGGTGTTGTTAAACTCGAGGTCAAGAGTGATTAATTGGGTCAGCGCTGGCTGACTGAGCGGATCGGTCTTCACGGCCTTGGCGAGCACCTCGCGGGCGTCGCTTCGGGCCCCGATCTCGATGAGGCGGCGGGAGACGGCGAGCAGGTTTTCCGCACGCAGGCCGGGCTGGTTAATGAAATTCCGCAGCGCAAGCCGTCCGCCGGGCTCGTCGCCGAGGCCAAAGAGGGCGATGGCCTGAAGGCCGTTAATGACGGTGAAATAGCGCTTGTTCCAGTCGGGGTTGGCGGCAAGGAGATCGCGCGAGAGGTCAATGGAAGCGCGATAATTTTTGGCCACGACCAGAGCCTCGATTTGCATGAGGGCCGGGTATTCCCAGTTGAGGTGGCCGGAGGGGTCTTCTTTATTGTGGGTATAAATGCGACGGGCGAGGGCGTAGTCGCCAACGTTGGCGGCATAGTCGGCGAGGGCGAGCAGGGCACTGTCGTTGTCGGCGAAATCGCGGAGCAGCGATTCAATGGCGTCGTTTAGGCCGGCTGTGTCGCCGTCAGATTTCAGGCTTTTGAGAAGGTCGATGCGCGGGTAGGGGTTTTTCGGGTCGGTGACTTGGCGGAGGCGACTTACCAGGCGGGCTTCGTTCTCTCGCCCGAGTTCGCGGAACCAAGCGACCGTTTGGCGGTAAATTTCGGCGTCGGACTTAAGCTTACCGGCCATTTCTTCGAGATGAGACAACGCGGTGGTGTGTTCGCCGCGCTCCCATTCGATTCGGACCAAGAGCAGGAGGGCCTCGCGATACTGCTCGAGTTGGTAGGCGCGAATGAGATCCTCGGCTTGGTCGTAGTTGCCGCGAAAAAAAAGTGCCTGGGCTTTAGCGAGTGCGATTGGCTGGTTGCGCGGAGTCGGGTCGGGTTTGGTGGGAAGGAGGAGGTCGGCTTGCACCCTGACGATGTCATCCATTTGCTGCTGCAACAAAAACGTGAAAAGCTGTTGCAGGTATTTCGGGTCAGTCTTGTGATATTTGAGGCCGACTAAGAGGTCGGTTCGGGCAAGGTCGGGACGGCGGGTGGCGACGTGAAACTCGGCCAGAAGCATGCGGCCCTCCTTGTTGGCCGGTGACTTGGCCATGCCAATATTAAGATCGAAGAAAGCCTCGTGAACTTTGCCCTTTTCGGCCTCCCCTTTGGCCTTCAGGATAAAGAAGTCGCCGCGTGCGGTCTGAAAGGCCTCCCAGCGCGCAGGCAGGAACCAAAGAAAAATATCGGGATAATGGGCCTCGGTAAATCCGCGTTTGTATTTCAGGAAGAAAAATGCCCCGGCCGTAATGCTGGTCCAGGCGAGGATCAGGGCGAACAGCAGCGAGAAGAGCAGGCGCCACCACCAGATTTCAACCTCCCAGCCATCGTCGGTGTGGGTGAAAAAGACGGGGAAAATGCGCCGCCAGCCCTCGGCAACACGCTGGGGAGTACCAGTGATTTTGAATTCGTCGGTGTTGGCCGGAGGCTGGGACATAGCAAAGGGAGAGCGGAGGTGGTTTGTTGCACATTTCTGGCCGTTCGTCACGACCAAACCGGCCGTAACAGAAATGTAAGAAATAACCCCTTGCCAGGGTTGATAGCTTGGTCTTGCTCTTAACGGTCTGCGCGTTGGGTCAATTTTTTGGGCCGATTTTGGCCAGAAGAAAAAACCCAAATGGGTGCTTGCAATCTATCTGCGTCCCTGTCTTAGACTCAACTCAAACCTTACCGTCATCCCATGAAAAAACTTGCCCTCGGGTCCTTGGCCC
>CAIQKQ010000048.1 GCA_903872425.1 uncultured Opitutia bacterium
CTGCCATGTCCGTTTTTCGCCAGCGGCACGGTGGCGGAACTCGCCAAGCAAGGACGCGCTGAAATCATGGTCACGACTTTTTTCTCTTCTCACAACTGGATCCATCTGCTTCACGACAATTTCCATCTGCGGAGACGAGCGAGCCGCGAATAGCGACTGTTTTGCCGCTCCAGTTCTCGAGGAAACGCGGCATATTATGGACACCGCCGCTGTATTCCTGAGTGCCGGAGGAGATCGGAAGAGGTGGTGTTGCTGCCAGAGATAAATGCAGCGGCAACTTCGGTGCTGGCACTGGCGGACGGGTTGAGGGTTTTGAAGCTGTTGTAAGCGGAGGTGGTACTGCTTTGACTGGTAGTGGGGGCCAGTTTGGTGGTGGCAGCCGTGCCAAAATAATTGGGAGAGAGGATGGTGATGGCATCGCCGGCAATGGCGCAAGGAGCCTGGGCACTGGCATCGCCCGAGGCTCCGGTGTGGCCGTCGTCCGGATATTGGGCGGAGTTGGCGGTCCCAGTGGTGCCGACGGTGCCGTCGGCGTTGTAGTGGCCGAGGACGTAGACGGGGGCGTTGGTGGCAACGGTGAGTCCCGTGACGCTGTTTGGGGCGCTTGATCCGGTGGGCACGAGACTGCTGCCGCTAGCAACCGCGCCATTGGCAAGCATGACGGCGGTATGATTGGAGCTTGAGGTGGTGATCCCAACATATATACCACCATTCCAGCCACTGGAGGTGCTGGTATAAGTATCAAAACCGTTGGTGGAGCCGCTGCCCCATTTGGTGCCAGTGGCGGTAATAATGGTGGTGCCAGAGATCGAAGCTGCGGCCGCAGTCATGTTCGTGAGGGCGGTTTTTAGTGTCCCCATGTCAATTTGCACAAGATTCACGCCTATGTTCTGATGTTGATCGTAGAGACCGCGGCTGACAGAAGTGGTGGAACCAGAGCCGGAAGCGGTATAAGGGATAAACTGAACTAGATTGGCGGGGACCGCACCGAGGAGAATCCCACCGTTCGGGCCGATGCTGGAAACAGGTGTTCCGGAAGTGGTGGAATGCGGGTCGCCGTAGAGCTTCAGGGTGGCGGTATTGGTGGCTGTGACAGTCACATCGAGGTAAAGGCCGGCCTTGCGCGAAAATTTTTGTTCTTCGAGGGAGGCTTTGGCGCTGGCATAGGTGTCGGTGGTTGGAACAGTCAGCGGCGGCTCAATGAGCGAGTGGGGGCCGTAGCCGTGGCCGTAACCAGAACCGGTGCCGACTTTGGAGCCGTCATCGGCAAGATCGTCCGTGGCGTAAATGTCGGTGTTAGTCACGCTATCATGACCGACTACTTCGCTGAAGCCCATGGGATTGTAGGACTGGATGCCCATGGCGGCAGTCTGGAGATTGCCCTTCCAGAGTGAGGAGGCGGTGGCGCTAAAACTGGCACTGCGGGTTGTGGTGACAAGCGCGAGCAGACTGGCGATGCCATTGGTAGAGGAGTCCGCGCCCATCGTGCTATCTTGCCAGACGCCGCCAGTGGTGCGCATCGAAGTGACGGTAGTACCGGCGCTATCAACCGAGAAATTGACAGCAGTGGACGCGTTCATGGTACTGCTTTCTTGCGCCACAGCAGTGGTGCCACGCCAAGCATGGAATACTTGGCCGGAGGCAGTGACCTGGCCGTGAAAAGAGAGGGCAGAGGTACCGACCGGCCCGATAAAGAGATTGCCGTTGACGTGGACCGGCCCGAAAATGTCCATCTGCGGGAGAGGATTCACCTCTAGGTCGTTGCCGCTGTAAAAAATAGCATAGGCGAATAGCGGTGCGCCGCGCACGGAAACTTTTTGGCTGATGTAAGCTGTGACGGGGCCGCCACCGCCAGTGGGCGGCTGGACGCTGGCTTTGGCGAGGACGGTGACATCGCGACGGTAGACATAGCGGCCGACGAGCGGATCAAAGCGGTTATTGGGATCAGCGGAGTCCACAAAGTAGAGCTTGCCGGTCGGTACCTGGGTCACGGTGCCGGCCTTGACCTCAATGCTGGAGGTGTCCACATGGCTGCCGGAAAAAAATGAAGAAGCGAGCGTACTGGTGAATGAGATGCTAACGGTGCCGCCGGTGCCGAAGGTAGGGTTCATCTTGGTGTTGAAGGCCTGAGCCACCTGGAAGCAGCCGTATTCGCTGATGGCCTCGGCAGCGTTACGGGCCTCGAGCCAGCTCGACTCGCGATAGGTAAGCCGGCGCTCATTGCCCGACCAACTGAGGACAGCGGCGACCATCATCAGCACGGTCGTGGTGAAAATCATGATGCTCACTAGGGCCGAACCACGCGAGTGGAGGGAAACGGGCGAAGGGAAAAGCTGTTTCATAGCGAAAAGTTTAGCCGCGAGGCGAGACTGTGAAGTTATAGGTGTTGCCCGTTTGCGTGTTCGTGCCGGCCTCGGCTTGGATTTCGGAGACTTGGGCACTCACAAGTACGCTGCGGTTTTGGCGGTTGTAGAACAGCGCAGGAGTGGTGGTGCTGAGTGCGTTGTTGAGCTCAAGGCCTTGGGAGATTTCCTCGATGGTCGGATAGGAGGCGGCCGTACCGGTTACGTAAGTGTTGAGTATAACATACATCGGGTTCGAGCTAGCGGCGACGGCTGGCGAGATGGTGACGTCGAAACGGTGAACGGGCCCAGTGTTTAGCGTGCTGTTGGTGATTTCCCGGTAATAGCCGACGAGTCGGTTAATCATGCTCGTGCCGCTACCGGTGCTGGCAGGATCGGTGTAGACGAGCACAAGAAGGTCACCCACCTCACCGTCAGCCACCGCCGCGTCACTGGTGACAGAGCCAACCGTGACGCTGCGGCTGGAGAAACCGGGGTAAATGCAGAAATAGTTCGCCGTTACGGCGTCGTCATCCAACTTTGTGGTGAATTTCCTCATGTCTTTGCTGATCAGTATCCGTGCCCGGTCGGAGTAATACATGAGCGACATCTGCCGTAGAAATGACCCGATGCCGGCCGCGACGAAACCCATGATAACAACGGCGACCATGAGTTCGCTGGTAGTGAACCCACGGCGGCGGGAGATAGGGACGGGGGCGGAAGCGGGCATGGGTTTTAAAAAGTTTGGACGGCGGAGCGGATGGCACGAACGGAGTCCATCATGTAGCGGATGTTTTTCCCGTCGCGGTATTGCCAAGTGTAGACGATGAGGATACCGTAGGCCTTGCACTTCGGTGAGGCGGACGGCGTGAGATCAGTGATTTGCACCCAGAAATTCATCCGAAGATCAGTTTTGCCGGGTGTCGTAGTTGGGTAGGGGGTCAGAGTGGAGTTGGCTCCGGGCCAGACGGTGGACCAAGATTCGGTGCCGGGTGTCGCGCGACTGTCCATGTCGAAGGTCTGCAGATTGTCCACGACGCCAGTCGGCGTGGTGCCCGCTGTGGCCCCTGTGAGAGTGGAGGCGGCAACGGATGAGGGTGTGGTTTTGAGCTGGATGGTAACGTTACTCGAATCTTTGATGGTCGGCAGCGTATAGGAGACGGTGAGATTGGGATTGTTCATCAGGTCGGTCGTGTTGGCGTTAACGAACGACTGGAGCGGCAGGTTTTTGATCTGCTCAATGTACCCTTGAACAATAGTTAGCGCGCAATTTTGGGTGACATTGATCGCGGCGGAGCGGCGGGTTTGCAGCAGCGATCCTAGCGCGCCGGTGATAACCAACGCGAAAATGGCAAGCGCCATGACGATCTCGACGAGGGTCAAGGCCCCCCGCCGGCGACGGTGTAAAAACGAAGGGCGAGCGGTGAGGCGAGTCATAGGCTAGGTAAGGACCGACCTAACTATGACATAAAGCATGTATAAATACTAGACCCTAAAAACCAATTTAACTAGAGCCGTACGGCCCTATCCTGCGAAAGTCCTCACGGCTTCGTCTGCCGCTGGGCGAACATGGCGGCGGCCTCCGCGCGACGCGAGACCTGGAGCTTGCCGAAGA
>CAIQKQ010000049.1 GCA_903872425.1 uncultured Opitutia bacterium
CCGCACTTCCTCGTGGGCCAACACATGGCTCGGCCGCGACCATCTCGCGCGTCCTAATATACCGCCGCCGGCCGCCGCGCCCACCAAGCCCGCCGCGCCTTGACGTCTGCGTCCCGTTCAGGCCCGGCTTTCATCATTCTTCATTCATCCTTCATCCTTCCCCATTTCCGTCATGTCTGTCAAAACCATCAAGATCATCGGCGACCAGATCAACAACGCTTACGCCCGCGCCCGCCGCGCCTTTGAGGCCCGCGATGTCGCCGGCTACCAGCAGCTCGCTCTCATGCAGGCCGAGAAGGGCGCCGACAGCATTGACCTCAACATTGACGGCACGCAGCGCATCTCTGTCCGCGTCGAAGAGATGCTGGAGTTTCTGCCCAAGGTTGTGCCCGCCATCCAGGCCGTGACTGATGTGCCCATCTGCTTCGACAACCCCGGCTACGAATACCATCGCGTCGGCCTCAAGGCCTTCGACCGCGCCAAGAGCCGCGCCAAGCCGATCATGAACTCCATCGCCGCCTCGCGCACGCAGTTGCCGGAGATGATTCAGCTCGTGAAAGACTACGACATGCGCTGCGTCGTCATGGCGTCGGAGAAGTTTCTGCCCGAGGGCGGCGGCGCGCAGGCTTTTCTGCCCGAGGAGTGTTACCAGACCGTGAAGCAGTTCGTGGACATGCTCGTGACCAAGGCAGACCGCAAGATTGACGACATCATCGTGGACCCCGGCCTCGCCCCCGTCGGGGCCGACACCTACGGCCTCGTCAACATCGGCCTCGACACGATGCAACTGGTCTCATCCGACCCGCACCTCAAGGGCATCCACTTCTCCGTCGGCCTGACGAACTTCGCCTGGGGCACACCGAAAGGCATCCGCGACAAGCTGGAGCACGCCTACCTCACCATCGGCAGCGAGGTCGGCCTCGACATGGCGCTGGCCCGCATCGAGAGCGACCCCAAGCCGCTTCCCGCGGACGATCCGCTCGTCGCCGAGTTGCGCGCCGCGCTCCAAGCTGGCCGCCGCGCCGAAGGCGAGAGCGCCGAGGATGCCGGCTTCCGCCAAGCCGAGAAGATCATGGAAATCTGCGCGCCGTATGCGGAGTAAGGGTGGTAGAGGTCGGCCTGAAAGTTATGGCAGCGTGGGGTCAACACGATGAATACCCTATTGGTCATCGTTCTCTTGCTCGTGGTGCTAGCCGTTTATGCGGCATTGGTGTTCGGTGTGGTCGCGGGCACGAGGTGGATGCTCAAGCGTGAGGACGAACAAAAACAATCAATGGCCTCGGCAATGGTCCCGGGAATTCTGAGCTGGGTTGGCATGGACCTTTGGCCTTATCTATTCGGCGCCAAAGATATGAAAAACAATTCGGAGTTTTGGTGGCACCATGTCGCTTGGGATTTGCTAATGCTCGGCCTCGCCATGTTTCTCTGGCTGCTTTTGAGGTTGCGTCGTAAATTGCGGAGCAAGCCCCTGAAGACTTGAGCGCGAATGCAGGCGGAACATGTCACGCCTGCGATGGTTCATCCTGCCATGTCCGACGCTAGCGCTAGCGCGGCCTTGGAGCGATTGAGAATATAGAGATGGATGCCGGGAGCGCCTTGCGCGAGAAGGTCCCGGATTTGGGCGCGAGCCCACTCGATGCCCACGGCCTCGGTCGCCGCGGCATCGTCGCCCGCCAGCTCCAGCCGGGCGCGCAGCTCCTCCGGCAGTGCGGTGCCGCACATCGCGGAGAACGATTGGGTCTGACGCAAAGTGAGTGCGGGCATGATACCGGGCAAAATCGGAACCGAGATACCGAGCGCGCGGCATTTTTCCACGAAGCGGTGATAGACGGCGTTGTCGAAAAAATTCTGCGTGGTCACGAACGCCGCGCCGGCGTCCACCTTGCGCTTGAGGTTGGCGAGGTCGGCTTCGGGCGAGGGAGCGGCGGGATGTTTCTCCGGGTAGCCGGCGACACCGAGGCAGAAGCCGGGATGCCGTGCCTTTAGCAGCGTGACCAGTTCGTTGGCGTAGCCGAGGCCGTCTGGCGGCGGGGTAAAGGCCGTCTGCCCGCGCGGCGGGTCGCCGCGGAGAGTCATAATGTTGCGAAGACCGTCGCGGTGCAGTTGGTCCGCGACTGCCGCCAGCTCAGTGCGGGAGTGGCCGACGCAAGTGAGATGCTGCATCACGTTGAAACCAAACTCGCCGCGTAGCAGCGCGCAGGCCCGGGCGGTGCGTTCGCGCGTAGTGCCACCAGCGCCGTAGGTGACTGAGACGAAATCGGGTGCGAGCGGACGCAGCGCGGCAGCGGTGGCGCGGAGTGTCTCCCAGCCAGCTTCGTCCTTGGCGGGAAAGAACTCATACGAGCGCAGTGGACGGCCGCTGACAAAAAGCTTGGAGATCGGTTGGTCGGAAATCATACGGGTGGCAGCGAAGCGCGGACCGCAAGGTGAGTCGAGCCGGAAGACCCAGTGGCCGTCGCACTGTCACGTGTTCTGGTCCGCGGCTTTGCTTGCTCATTGAGCTATAAAGGAGGATGGCCGAGTTTTTAGCCCCGAAACCAAATAGCGGCGCAAACTCGCGGATTGTCATTTGGTCAGAGCAATTTTCTCCTGACGCAACGTTGCGCCCGGCCGCCGGGTCCGCCTCAACATGACCGCCGCACCCCTTCTTCCTCCTGTCGCCACCCGTGCGCATCCGGTTTGGTTACGCGTTGGCACGTTACTCGATGGCTCGGCCGGTCGGCCACAACCTGAGGCGAATGTCGTCTATGACTGCGACGAAATCCTTTTCGTGGGTATAGAAGGTCGCACGCCACCGCCTGAAATATTGCGCGTTGGTCAGACCTCGCCCGACTTTGCCGCGCCCGATGCCACACTACTGCCGGGGCTGACCGATGCACATGCGCACCTATTTCTCAAAGGGAGCGAAATTGATCCTGTGAGGCGGGCCGGCGAGCTGCGTCAGACGCCCGACGAATTGCTCGCGCACGCCCGCGAGCGGCTCGCGTCGCTGGTGCGCCTCGGCCTCGCGGCGGTGCGCGACGCCGGCGACCGACACGGCGTCGGGCTGGCGTTGCAGAAGCTCTGCGTCCAGTCGGACCGCCCGACGATGCCTTTCGTCGAAAGCCCCGGTGCGGCAATTTTCCACCGTGGGCGATATGGCGCGTTCATGGCCGGGGCCATCGAGGAGTATCCGACGCCACGTGCGTGCGTGGAGGCGCGCGTCGCCGCGGGAGCCGGGCGCATCAAGCTCATTCCGACTGGCATCATCAACTTCAAGGCCGGCGCAGTCACGGCTGAGCCGCAAATGACGACGGAAGAGCTCGCTCAGCTCGTCGCCGCCGCAAAATCGCTCGGTCGCCAAACCTTTGCCCACGCCTCGGGTGACACCGGCATCGCGCGGGCGCTTGAAAGCGGCGTGGACTCCGTCGAACACGGCTATTTCTTACGCAATGACCAGCTTACTCTCATGCGCGACCGTCAGACTGCATGGGTGCCGACGTTCGCGCCGGTGCAAGCGCAACTCGACCATGCCGCCATGCTCGGCTGGGATGTGGCGACAAAGGACAACTTGCAACGCATCCTCGCAGCCCATGCTGCTAGCCTGAGGCTAGCGCATATGCTCGGGGTCATCATCGTCGCCGGCAGCGACGCCGGCTCGTGCGGCGTGCCGCACGGTTTCGGTTTGTTGCGCGAGCTGGAACTGATGGAGCGCGCCGGTCTGCCACCTCTCACGGTCATCCACGCTGCCACCGGTGCAGGCGCCGTGCGGTTCGGCTACCGCGAAAAATTCGGCCGTATCGCACCCGGCTGGCGCAGTCGTTTCATGCTCACGCGCCATTCGCCGCTCGCGACCGTTGCCAACCTGCGACAATCTCGCACCATTGTTTTTGATGGCATGGTTTTTTCCGCTGGCCAAAACGAGGACTCCACCGGACTCTGAGCTGCGTTTCTCCACCGTCTTTTATTCCGACTATGCAACCACCGCTCCACGAAGTCATCCGTTCCCGTCGCCTCGTCGGCGACGGCGCGATGGGTACGCAACTTTTTCTCGCCGGCCTCGAATCAGGCAACTGCGGCGAAGTGTGGAACCTCACACATCCTGATCGGGTGCTCGCCATCCAGCGCCGCTACGCCGACGCCGGCGCCGACTGTATTATCACGAACACCTTTGGCGGTAGTCGCATTATGCTTCGCCGTCACGGACACGAGCCGGAGTTGGCTGCAATTAACGCTGCCGGTGTACGCCTCGCGCGTGAGGCGTTTGGCGGGCGGCCGGGCTATGTGCTCGGCGACATCGGACCGCTCGGCGCGCTGCTCGAGCCCTACGGTGACCTCACCGAGGAGGCCGCGCGCTCCGCGTTGGAGGAGCAGGCAACTGCGCTGGTCAAGGCCGGGGCTGATGCGATCATAATTGAGACACAAACTGGCCTGGAGGAGCTTGGCCTTGCAATTGATGCCGCCAAGGCTGCCCATGCACCGAGTATCATCGCCTCGCTCGCCTACGACCTCTCGGCCGACGGCACGTTCTACGTCACCATGATGGGCTTGTCGCCGGAGCGTGCGGCGGAGTTTGCGCAGGAGCGAGGGGCCAACATTATCGCGCTGAACTGCGGCACGGGGATGGACATGAAAGGTGCAGCGCAGGTCGCCAAAATCTATCGTGAGCATTGCGCACTGCCCGTGATGGTGCAGCCCAATGCCGGCCTGCCCGTGCTGGAAAATCTCAAGGCGGTCTATAAACAGCTCCCCGCCGACACCGCGCGAGAAGTGCCGGCCGCGCTGGAGGCGGGCGCGGGCATCATTGGCTCCTGTTGCGGGAGTACGCCTGAGCACACCCGCGAGATTCGCCGCAAAGTGGACGAGTTCGCGCTGACGCACTGAGCCGCGGCGGTCCGGTGAAAATTTCCATCTTGCGGCTTGCGTGTGGCTCGCCGCTTGGGCAATAGGGACAGCGTATGCGTCAATTCTCCCTATCTACCCTTCTTCCCCATCTCGTGGCCTGCGCTCTCCTGAGCCTGCCTGCGTGTCTCGCCGCCCAACCGGCGTTTGGTCCGGCCGGCGGAGCGCGCGGCGGCGTGCTCACCCTCGAGAACTTGCAGACTGCCTTGACCCTCACCCCCGCGCAGGCCGCCCAAATCTCACCACTGCTTGATGCCATCAACCAAGCCCAACAGTCCGTGGCCGCGGCGCAAACGCCGTATGTCACCGCCAGCACCACCGCCCTCGCGGCCATCGCCGCCGTTCTGAACGAAACCCAAAAAACCCAGCTCGCCGTTTTGGCCAGCGTTTTTGCCCAGCAGGGGCTCGGGCAGGGACCGGGGCAGGGGCGCGGCGGTCGTGGTCGTGGCGCGGCCGGCCCCGCTGCCAACACACTGCCGTACCTTAGCCAGCCCGCATTGGGGGGGCTGCGCTTCGACAAGCCGCTCGACATTGTCACCGCACCCGGCGAGCCGAAAAGCCTCTACATCCTTGAGAAGGAAACGGGCCGGATCATTCGCATCCCTGATGTGACCAAGCCGGAGCCAGTCACGTTTCTCGATGTCTCCGCCGAGATCGGGAACCTCGACAACGAGCGCGGCTTGCTCGCCCTTGCGTTCCATCCTAACTATGCGAGCAACCACCAGATTTACATCTGGTTTACCGCTTCCAATGACGACGGTTCGGAGTCGTATGACCGCCTTGCACGCTTCACTGTCGGTGCCGACGGCAAGGTGGACCCCAAGTCCGAGCAGCGGCTCATTTCCCAGGCCGACCGCGCCAACAACCACAACGGAGGGCAGCTCGCATTCGGTCCCGACGGCTATCTCTACCTTTCGTTGGGTGACGAGGGCGGCTCTAATGGCGAGTGGGGGAACTCACAACTCATTGATAAGAACTTTTTCTCCGGCATGATCCGTATTGATGTAGACAAAAAGCCCGGCTCGCTTCCGCCGAATGCACACCCCGCTGTGCATGCCGGCACCTACACCATTCCTCCCGACAATCCTTGGGTTGGTGCGAAATCGTTTAACGGTCGCCCCGTAGATACCACCAAGGTCCGCACTGAGTTCTGGGCCGTCGGCCTGCGTAACCCCTGGCGCTGGTCGTTTGACCCGGTGACTAAGCTGCTCTGGCTCGCCGACGTCGGTCAGGAGCGTCTCGATGAGATTGATCTTATCCGTGGTGGAGGCAACTACGGCTGGAATTTTCGTGAGGGCAACGAGGCCTTTGTCCCGCCACCCTATACTGGCCGACGCACGCCCTACAGTGCCCTCATTCCGCCCCCCCCCGATCCAAACCGTGTGAAACCCGACGGTCTAACATTTGACGAGCCTATCTTTACTTATTACCACCCCGGCCTAGCGGCTGCTGGAGACGTCAACACCGGCAATAGCGTCACGGGAGGCTTCGTCTATCGTGGCAAGGCCATCCCGGCCCTGAATGGTCGCTATCTTTTCGCCGACTACCAGAGCGGCTATATCTGGGCGCTCAGCCCGGTCACAACCGATAAGGATGGTAAGCCCGACGGCAAAGTCTCGGTGCAAATTATCGCGCGCCGCAGTGGCATTGTGTCCTTCGGCGAGGATCCGGTTACGGGCGATGTTCTGGTCGCCAATTACAGCGGTGGCACCATTGAGCGGCTGGTGGCAAACCCTACGCCGCAGCCAGTCACGCCGCCGGCTCCGCCGGCGGCACCCTGAGCGTGGCCGTCGGCTGGCGCAAAAGCGGCCACGACTAGTCGGCTCATTTCCTCGTTCGCTGCTTCATTCCTTATGCGCGCAACTGTCACCTCCGCTTTGATCCGTCTTGCCTGCTGTGCCCTAATTCTGCCCGTCGGTCTCGCGGCCCAGTCACCCGTGACCGTCGGCCAAGCTTCGGCGCGTGGGGGGCAGCGTGGTCAGCGCGGCGCAGCTGGCCCAGCCGCGAACACGTTGCCTTTTCTCGCACAGCCCGCACTTGACAACGCGCGCTTCGACCAGCCGGTTGCTATCGTCACTGCACCTGGTGACACTAACCGCCTGTTCATCATCGAGCGGCCCGGCCGCATCATCGTCATACCGGACGTGACCAAGCCCGAACGCATCACTTTCCTTGATATCACAGCCAAGACGGGCGACACCGATTTCAACGAGCGTGGGCTACTCGCGCTGGCTTTTCACCCAAACTGGAAAATCAATCATCAATTTTTCGTTTGGTTCACCGCCACGGTCGGCGGTCGGTCGCATGACACGCTTGCGCGTTTCACCATCTCCCCCACCGACCCGAACAAGGCCGACCCGGCTTCCGAGGTTGAGCTCATCAGCCAGCTCGATGAGGCCCCTAATCATAACGGCGGCCAGCTTGCATTCGGGCCTGACGACTATCTCTACGTGTCACTAGGTGACGAAGGCGGCGCCAACGACCAGTATCAAAACAGCCAGCGCATCGACAAAGATTTCTTCTCCGGCCTTCTCCGCCTCGACGTGGACAAAAAGCCCGGTTCACTCACGCCCAACCCTCACCCCTCTGTCCACCCCGGCACCTACGCCATCCCGGCCGACAACCCGTGGGTCGGCGCAAAATCCTTCAACAATGCGCCGGTGGACCCAGACCATGTTCACACCGAGTTTTGGGCCGTCGGCCTACGCAACCCTTGGCGCTACGCCTTCGACCCCGTGACCAAGCTGCTCTGGCTCGCTGACGTCGGACAAGACCGCATCGAGGAAGTAGACCTCATCCGGCGCGGAGGCAACTACGGCTGGAACTACCGTGAGGCCAATGACGTTTTCTACCCGGCTGCGCGCGCGCGTGGTAACCCGCCCGCGCCCTACCGTCCTACACCACCCGGCCTGACGTTTGACGAGCCCATTTTCTGGTATTACCACCCCAACAGCGGCGCGCCGGCAGGCGACGCCAACTTCGGCAACAGCATCACCGGCGGCTTCGTCTATCGCGGAAAGTCCCTCCCGGCGCTCAACGAGCGCTATCTCTTTGCCGACTACGTAAGTGGTTTCATTTGGGCGCTAGGCCCGGTGACCGCTGGACCTGATGGAAAGCTCACCGGCAAAGTTTCGGCCCAAGTGATCGCGCGTGCCACTGGCATCACGTCCTTCGGACAGGATCCAGTCACTGGCGACGTGCTGATCGCGATCCTCAACAATCCCGACAACAACGGGGGATCCATCCTGCGCCTCGCCGCCAATCCAAACCCCGCCCCGGCCGCACCAGTGGCAAGCCCCTGAGCCCGGCAGGCCGAGTACTTGGCAGAGCCGTCCCTCAGAGGGGCTGCGCCGGCGGGCTGACGCCTTGCTCACAGCTTCGGTCGCCGTGCGCGGCGCTTTTTTTGCCACCGCACGAAGCCCGGCCAGAGTACCCCGACCACGCACAGTGCCTCGAAGCCATGGACGAGAGTTGAGGGAATGGCCCAGCCATTGAACAGTTCGTCTTCGGGAATCATCTCGCCGCCTACAAGGCCGAGGATGCCCGCGCCTACATAGACGATCACCGGCCAGCGGTTCATCCAGTTTGCGAGCAGATTGCTGGCGAACACGACTAACGGGATACTAAACACCAGCCCGAACCAGATCAACGAGCCGTTCCCGTGCGACGCGCCTGCGACGGCGAGCACGTTGTCGAGCGACATTACAATGTCCGCCACCGCGATCAGCCAGACGGCATGCCAGAGGTGGCCGGCCTCTTTGTGTTCTTTCGCGCTGCTGGTGTTTTCGCGCAGCAGTTTCACCGCAATCCAGAGAATGAGGACGCCGCCGACAAGCTTGATGAACGGCACCCCGAGCAACTTGGTTGCAAAGATCGTCAGCTCAACGCGCAGTAGCACTGCTACGCCCGAACCGAGCAGGATGCCAAGCATGCGCTCCTTTTGGCCGAGTCGGCGAACCGCGAGCGCGATGACCACGGCGTTATCACCTGCAAGCACGATATCAATCAGCACAATCTTCAGTACCGCTGCCCACCATGCCCACCCAGTCTGCGGGTTGGTCGTGGCGAGTCCGGCGGCGGCCAGAGCAGGAAACGTCATCAGCATATGAAAGGTTTCATCGTCGGCCCCGCCCGGCGTGCGTCAACGCCATACGGCGCACTCACCACCGCCGCCAGGCCTCGCGCCAGAGAAACCCCAGCAGTCCCAGCCGGATCGCGCCCTCAAACGTCAGCATTACCAGCCCCCATCGCACACCGAACCGCCGCCACCACGGCAGTCCGAACTGTCGCCGTACAGTCAGCCCGAGCAGCGACACCCCGAGCATGCCGATGGCCACGAGCCGGCTGAATCGCGCAGCTACCAGCCCCAGCATGTAGAGCCAGTTAAACAGAATTCCCATGATGCAAAAAAAAGCCACTCTCTCGCTCGGCCCGAGTTCGTGCGGATGCGGTGCCGGGTCGCGGGCAAACTGTTTCACGCCCATGTAACGTTCGGCCAGAATCAGCTGCCACACCTCGAAAAACGCGAAAAGCGGGGCGAGTATAAGGAGCAGCGGGATCGGGGCATTGGCGGGCGGCATGGTTAAATGGCTTGCTCGTGCACTTTCTCCAATAATTTATTGGTTTCAGCAATCATCGAAAAAATGACCGCCCGGCCAGCGCCCGACAAGTTTTTGGTGCTGCCACCTAGCTCTCTGCCATAATCCGTTTGTATTTTGACAGCGCGCTGGCCCTGGCGCATTGTGGATGCTAATGAACTTCGCCGACCTCCGTAAAGATTACGGTCTCTCCGCGCTTCTCGAGAAAGAACTCGCGCGCGAACCGTTTCGCCAGTTCGAGAAATGGTTTCAAGAGGCCGAGGCCGCGAAGATCGCCGAACCCAATGCCATGATCCTTTCCACCGCTGGGACGAGCGGGCCGTCCTCGCGCACCGTACTGCTACGGGGTCTTGACGGGCGCGGTTTCGTTTTCTACTCGCATTATGAGAGTCGTAAAGGCCGTGAGCTTACGACAAATCCGCGCGCGTCGCTATTATTTCCGTGGCTCGCGCTGGAGCGGCAAGTGATTGTCGAGGGTACAGTCACACGCGTGCCTCGCGAGGAGAGCGAGACGTATTTCCACTCTCGTCCCCACGCCAGCCAGCTCGCCGCGTGGGCCTTGGCGCAAAGCACGCCCGTCGCCGACCGTGAGGCGATCGACACCGCGTTCAAGGCCGCCGAGAAAAAATTCGCCGGCCGTGAAGTGCCGCTCCCGCCGCACTGGGGCGGCTGGCGGCTCGCGCCTGAAACGATCGAATTCTGGCAGGGCCGCCGCAACCGCCTGCACGACCGTCTACGTTACCGTCGCGAGACCACCGGCGATTGGGTCGTCGAGCGCCTCGCTCCTTAAGCGCGCGGCAGGCGGCGAGAGTCTGAAGCCACGGGTTGGATTTTGAGTTTAGTCGGCGTGGCCGGCCCAAACGCACTTTCTGCAACCGCTAAAATAAAAACTAGTCGCCGTGCACCTATCGTTCCTGTTTCCTCTCTCCGATTTCCCTCCTCCCACCCCCACTTGCACAGCCGCTTGAAGAACGCTCCAAAAAACTCAGTGCGTGTCTCCCGCGCACGCCCAGCTCCCGGTCCGCACGCCAGCCTACTCGCCGCCGCACTCGGTGCGCTCGGCGACGGGGTGCTTATCGCCGCGGCCGGATGGTCGCGCGGCGGCCTCAAAATTATCTTTGCCAACGACTCCCTTTGCGCAATGACCGGCCGCGCCGTCCTCGAGTTGAGTGGCCACTCGCACGGTGAGATCCATGCTGACCATAGCCACTTTGCCGCGCTGCGCCGCTGGCTTGACCACGCCGTGCCGGGCCTCGCGTTCACCGGTGAGGGCTACCTTGTGCGGCGTGACGATGTACCGCTTTATGCGACGTGGACGTTTAGTGCGGTCGCCGGCCCGGATGGCCGCGTTACCCATGTCGTCGTTGTCTACCGCGATATGACGGCTAAACGACGCTTGCAGGAGGAGGTTGTTCACGCACAGCGCATAGAGGCGGTAGGTCGGCTTGCGGGCGGCGTCGCGCATGATTTTAACAACCTCCTTTCCGTGATCAACGGTTACTGTGAGATTCTCGGCAGCAAACCTGCCATGCGTCGACACGCTGCGCGCGAGATCGGCGAGATCCACCGCGCCGGCCGCACGGCCGCCGGCCTCGTGCGCCAGCTTCTCGCGTTTAGCCGGCGGCAGGCACTGCACCCGGTGGTTGTCAGTCTGAACCAGCTCGTCCGCGACAACGCCCCCATCCTCACTAAGCTACTTCGCCCTGGTAAATTCCTCACGCTCGATCTGCAGGCTGACCCGGACCGCGCACGGGTGGATCCCGCCCAGCTCCAGCAGGTGTTACTCAACCTCGTCCTCAATGCTCGCGACGCGCTTGCGCCCGGCGGCGAGGCCGTCATCCGTACGCGCTTTCGCGATATCGCCCTCGGCCAGAACCGCCGCCATACCGACCTCCCGCCTGGCCGTTACGTCGTCCTCGCTGTGAGCGACAACGGCGCGGGCATGGACGAGACTGCTCAGGCGCATCTTTTTGAGCCGTTTTACACCACCAAAGAGCTCGGCCAAGGTACTGGACTCGGCCTCGCGCTCGTTTACGGCGTCGTGCAGCAGAGTGGCGGCCACATCTTTGTCGAGAGCGCCCCGGCCGCTGGCACGACGTTCGAAATCTTTCTCCCGGCCGTGGACGAGCCTGTCCCGCTCGGCGATGCGCTTCCAGCCGCGCTGCCCGCTACACGCGGCCGCGAAACCATCCTCCTCGTCGAGGAAGATAACGTCGTTCGGAAAATGGTCGCGGGGATCCTCACGGCCGACGGCTACCGCGTGCTCGACGTCGCGCTCCCCACTGGAGCACTCCGCCTTGCACGCCGCGCTGGCCAGCCCGTCGAACTGCTCATCGCTCCGCACCAATCACCCGGAGACGACAGCGAGAAGCTCGCCCGCGCTCTCTACGCTGCAGATGCTGGCCTGCGCGTGCTCGTTGCCGCCAACCACGAGCCGCCGCGCTTGACCTGGCTCGCGCCCGACGCACAAGGTGGGATCACGAAGCCCTTCGCCTTGAGTCAGCTCCTCCGCGCCGTCCGCTCGCTACTCAACGGCCAAGGTGTCCCCGCCGCACCACCGCATTTCACTCCTTCGGGTTGAGGAGGTGCTTCAAAGCTAACCCCAAACGCAGTACATCTGGGAAATTTGGCCGTCCAACTCATGGCTATTGATTTTCTGTAATCACCTCACCTCTCTGCCCGTCCATCCCGCTCCGCGAGCCGTATTCATCGCCAATCTAAAATTTCCCGTTTGAGCTTCTCCTTAGCCTTGTTTTTGACCGCCGTCAGCTTGCCCCTCGCCGTCGCACTCCAACCTTCCCTTACCCCGATGCTCCTCCATCTCATTCGCCACGGTGACGCGGTCTCCGCCGATCGAGACCCCGCCCGCCCGCTTAGCCCAGTCGGTCGCGCCGACGTGACAGACATCGCAGCCCGCTTTCGCGCTGACGGCACCGCGCCCGAAGTCATCTGGCACAGCCCCATCCGTCGCGCCCGCGAAACCGCCGCGCTGCTCGCGCAACACCTCGGCCAACCCGTCATGCTAGTCGGTAAGTCCTTTCTCCAATCCGAGGACGATCCGGCGAAGATCGCCCGCTTGCTTGCCGAGCTCCCACCCGCCGCCAACCTCGCCATCGTCGGGCACGAACCTCACCTCGGCGCGCTCACCACCATGCTCACCACCGGTACGGCATCGCCCGTCAAGTTCGCGTTTAAAACCGCCGGCGTTCTCACCCTTGTTCCCGCTCCTGGCAACCACGAGATCACCGATTTCCCCCGCTGGGAAGTGCGCGAACCAATCTCGCCCCCACCGCCAGCGAAGTAGGGACAAGCACGGCTCTCTGCCTGCGGGTCTGCTGGTTTCGCTATATTAGGCTTGGAGTTGGGCTGGTTTGATCCTGTTAATTTGTGTCTAACTGTGGGTAGAAATCCTTCCGTCGCCGTCGTTGATATCGGATCCAATTCGATCAAGCTCCTCGTTGCCACCCGCGACGCGGTCGGAAATTTGTCGGCGTTATGTCAGAAAACACTGGATGTCCGCATCAGTGCCGGCCTTGGTCGGACAGCGCCGCGACTAGGCGAAGACGGTATGGCTGCCGGTCTCGAGGCCGTACAACAACTGCTCGCGCTCTCCTCCCCGTTTGTTCCCAGGCAAACCGTGCTGGTTGCTACCAGCGCCGTGCGCGACGCGGCTAACGGCACAGATTTTAGCGCCCGCGTAAAGGCTGCTACGGGCCATTCCATCCGCATCCTTGGCGGCGATGAGGAGGCTAACCTCATCGGTCGCGGGCTGCTCTGCGACCCGGCTCTGGCTGCGCTGCGCGATTTTTACGTTTTTGACCTTGGCGGCGGCAGCCTCGAGTGCCTTGCGTTTCGCGACCGTTGTGTCGCGCAAGCAGTCAGTCTGCCACTCGGCTGTGTTCGCCTCACCGAGCGTTTCATTACGGATCCCATCTGGCCGGTTACCACCGCCGTTACAACCGCGCTCGCACTCCATGTGCGCGAAGTGTTGCAGGCATCCGGCTTTCACTTCGGTTCTGGTTCGACGGGGGCCGTATTCACCGGCGGCAGCATGACAAGCGTCCGCGCCATGACTGGCGCGATGCATGGCGTCGCACTGGCCGACACGCCGCCGTTTGTCTCCGCGGACACACTCAGCGCCCTCATCGAGGAGACTTTGCCGCTTACGCTAGCGGCGCGTAAAAAAATACCTGGCTTACCGGCTGCGCGGGCTGATGTGTTTCCGGCCGCGCTTATCACCATGCTGACTGTCGCCGAGCTTGGCGGTTTTCGCCATTTTCACCATTCGCTGCACAACCTCCGTTGGGGCGTGGCGGCCGAGGCGCTCGGATAAATCGGCGAGCTCACTCGCGCGCCTAGTTGGAGGCCCCCGTCCGGCCACCTATTTTGGGGCCTGGCTCCGCATGTGTAGTCGCCCACTATCCGTGTTTCATCGTTTTCAAGTTCTTGGCTCGTGTGAGTGAAACGTCGCCAGCGCGACCTTGCGGGCCTTCGCCACCACCGCGCTTGCCCGTTTGTCCCTGACTGTCGTTTTTGCCAATTTTCGCAACTGCGCGAGCTGTGCCGCGAAATCCTTCGGCAGGGGCGCGCGCAGATCCATTTTTTTACCCGTGACCGGATGAGTGAACACCAGATGCTCCGCATGCAACATCACTCGCTCCGGCTGGCGCGCGAGCCACGCCTTTGGTTTCCAGCCATACACCTCGTCGCCGAGCAGTCCATGGCCGAGCCATTTCAGATGGACACGGATCTGATGCGTACGCCCCGTGTGGATGGTGCAGCGCACGAGCGCAGCCACGTCGCCAAAACTTTCCACGACTGCCCAGTCAGTATGCGCGGCGCGCCCCGGCTGCCCTTCCTCGGCGACGGCCATCTTGTGCCGTTGTGCGGGATTGCGCCCTATGGGTTTTTTGATGCTGCCGCTGAGCAGTTGGGGTACACCGCTCACGAGCGCGAGGTAGTCCTTTTGCAAAGTGCGTCCGGAAAATTGTGCCGCGAGCCCGCGATGCGCCGCGTCCGACTTCGCGACCAAAATTATTCCCGAGGTTTCGCGGTCGAGACGGTGGACAATGCCCGGCCGTTGCACGCCGCCCACGCCGCTCAGGCTGTCGCCGCAGTGTGCGAGTAAGGCATGCACCAGCGTATCCTCCCGTGTGCCCGCGCCTGGATGTACGACCATGCCGGCGGCTTTGTTGACCGCGAGAAAGTGCTTGTCCTCAAATATTACGTTGAGCGGGATTTTCACCGGCCGGAGCTCTGAGGGCGTGACGGGGGGAAATTCAAACGTCACTACTTCGCCGGCCGCGAGCGGATGGCTGCGGTCAATTACCCGTTTGCCGACGCGCACGAGGCCGGCGTCGAGCGCGCGCCGCCAGGCGACGCGGCTGTGTGCGGTGAGCGCGCTTGCGAGAAGCTTGTCGGCCCGCGTGCGGCGTGAGTCCGCCGGGACGGTGTAGGTTTCGGTCATGCGTACCGTTTGCTTGCGGCCGATGCGACCGCGTGGCGACAGCAAAATCGGCGGTGTACGTTCGCCCCCCCTCCTGCAGTGGTCTCAATTTTCGTTCGGCACGACCAGCTCGAAGGTCGGCAGCACGACATGGATATGCGCCCCATACTCGTCCACCCCGTGGAAGCTACCCCGCACGCGCGCGTCGCAGCCAGTGACGTGGTAGCTGTTGTAGGAAAACTGTTCGCCCGGTGCGAGGCGCGGGGTCTCGCCGACAATCTTGTCGCCTTCAACAACCAAGCTCGTGCCGTCGGCGTGGGTCACGACCCATTTGCGGCCTAGCAAAGTGACGGTGCGGTCGGAGGCGTTGCGGAGGGTGATGAAATAGACGAAGGCGTGTGGCTGGCCGGGCGGCAGGCTGGGGCCGCCATGATGATAGACCAGCTTGTCAAGGGTGGCCGTTAGACCGGGAAGCGCGAGGGAGGCGGACACACCGAAAGGAAACGCGCCTAGTTCTCACGGGCAAGGACGGAAAGATGAACGTGAGAAACCAGTAGTTTTTCCGTAGAGCCCCCTGACAAATTCAACCCATAAAGACTGCATAAGGTGGCTCTAAATATCAGGTAAGGTAGGAGATTTATTAGGATGGGGATGCATGGGGTAGGGTGTCCCGTGTGGCTCCGTGATGGGTGCAACGTCGATTTGACCTCGCATCCTCACTCGTCTCAGATTCAACCACATGAAAATTTTTCTCACCGGGGCCTCCGGCTTTGTTGGCGCGGCTGTTGCTGAGGCGGCTCACCGGCGCGGACATCATGTTGTCGGTGTGGTCGGCCGCACGGCCACCGCCGTGGCGGGCCTCGCTCAACAAATTACGCTCGATCTCGCCGTGCCGCATGCCGTCACCTCGGTGTTGTTGGAAAATTTTCCTGATGTGATCGTCAACTGCGCCGCTGTCTCCGAGCCCGCTCTATGCGACGCCGACCCTGCACGCTCCGACACGCTCAATATTGCGCTGCCCACCCAACTCGCGCAGTTGGCCCACCATCTGTGTGCGCGCTTTGTCCACGTCTCGACCGAGCAGGTGTTCGACGGCATGGCCGCGCCTTATGCCATCGGGGATCGACCCAACCCTGTTAATCTCTACGGCCGGCAGAAGCTCCTCAGCGAGCGCGCCGTCACCGCTGCCGCGCGCGCGTTTGCCGTGACCGTGCGCGCGCCACTGCTCTCCGGCAACAGCCCCTCGGGCCGCCGCAGCCTCCATGAACGCCTCTTCGCTGACTGGGCCACCGGCCAGACGCCCCGTCTCTACACCGACGAAATTCGCCAACCTTGCACCGCGGGCAACCTTGCCGAGGTGCTGGTTGAGCTGTGCGAGCGTACCAATCTGCATGGTGTCATGCATTGGGCGGGCAGCGAGCCGCTCTCGCGATACGAACTTGGCTGTCGCGTGCGTGCGTATTTTAAGCTCACCGAAAAGTCCGCCCCAATCACCGCCATCACCCGTGCCGACACGCCTGCGGCGTCCCCCTTACGCCCCGCTAACCTCGCGCTCGACCTCCAGCCGCTCGTGGGCGTGCTCAAGACACAACCCGAATCGTTTGAGGCGCAACTTGACCAACTCGTCGTTCCGCCGCCGTTTCGCGAGTGGTATCATCAGCAATAAACTATCTTAAGTAGGAAGCCATGAATCTCGAAACCAATCCCAGACACGGAAAGCGGCTACG
>CAIQKQ010000050.1 GCA_903872425.1 uncultured Opitutia bacterium
CAGCCAGGGTTCCGATGCGCCTTATGTGTGGACCCCAAGCTACCAGCGCACCTTCAAGCGCGTTGTCGCCGACACGATCCTGCCCGACGGCAATGCTCGGGCCGCCTTGCTCACAGTCGGTGCGTTAATTTCTCCGAGCCTTGGGCTGGGCCTGTCGTTTGCCACCACCAGTGACTACACTTTTCTCAACCTGAACAATATCACTGGTTCGAACTGGACGCCCGGAACAACTGGCTATCTAGGTCTGGAGCTTAATAGTGGTGCCAATTTCGGCTGGGTTCAAATCTCCTACAACGCTGATAAAACGCTAACCGTATACGACTTCGCCTATGAGTCCTCTGGCGGATCCATCCTAGCCGGGGCAGGTGCGGCGGCCGTTCCGGAACCGACAACAACTGCTGCGCTGGCCGGCTTGCTCGCCGGCTCCGCTGCCCTCTTCGCAAAACGCCGTCAGCAGAAAATGGCCGCCTGAACGAAGGGACACCACTCCGTGGCGACCGCGGACGGGTCGGAGAGCCGTCCCTACCACGGCATCCTGCCGCTGTCACCCGACGGCGGCTTTTTATTGGTTTCCCCAAACTATCTCGGCTTCCTCGCACCCCATGCACACTATCCGCTCCGCCGATCCGCCAACCAAACGCGTCCTCCTCGTCGGTTGGGATGGCGCGGACTGGAAGATCGCCTCGCCGCTGATGGACGCGGGCGAGCTGCCGCAGCTCGCCAACCTCGTCGCTCAAGGCGCGTCCGGCCCGCTCGCCAGCCTGCCGCCGTATCTCTCGCCAATGCTCTGGAACAGCATCGCCACCGGCAAATACGCTGACCAACATGGCATCCTCGGCTTCACCACTACCGATCCCGTCACCGGCCGACTCGCCGCCATCACCAGCACGCAGCGGAAATGCAAGGCGCTCTGGAATATCCTCAGCGAGCACGGCCTGAACGCGCATGTACTCGGCTGGTTCGCCTCACACCCGGCGGAAAACGTCACCGGCGTCTGTGTGACCGAGGCTTTCCCTCGCCCCGTCGCCAAAGGTGCTGACTGGCCGCTCGCGCCTGGCAGTATCCACCCGCCGGAGCTCGCCGATGAGTTCGCTGAACTGCGACTGCGCCCTGAGGACGTGAATCCTGATATCCTGAGGCTGTTCATCCCGCGCATCGCCGAGATTGATCTCATGAAGGACCGGAGACCCGAGCAGCTCGCGATCCGCCTCGCCGAGCTCTACTCTGTTCACAACGCCGCCATCGCCGCGCTCGACCATGGTCCGTGCGATTTTCTCGCGGTCTATTACCATTTCATTGATTGGGTGTGCCACGACTTCATGGATTTTCACCCGCCGCGCCGTCCGCAGGTGCCGGAGCGCGAGTTCGAATGGTATAAGGATGTGGTCAACTCCGCCTACCGCCTACAAGATCTGCTGCTGCGCGACCTACTCGCGCACTCCGGCCCCGACAGCACCGTCGTACTTTGCTCCGACCACGGCTTTCACAGCGATGCACGCCGACCTGTCCGCATACCGATGGTCTCCGCCGGCATCGCCATCTGGCACCGCGCGCAGGGCATCTTCGCTGCCGCCGGCCCCGGCATCGCCCGCGACGCACTTGTCCCCGGCGCCACCGTCCTCGACATGACACCTACCGTCCTGCACCTACTCGGCCTGCCCGCCGCTGCCGACATGGACGGCCACGTCCTCGCCTCCGCGCTCGCGTCACCTGTCGTGCCCAAGAAAACCCCAAGCTACGAAAACATCTCTGGCCCACATCCGCGCCCGCGCCACCTTGCCGCCCTCAGCCACGACGATCAGCTGGCGCTCCTCGACCAGTTTGCCGCGCTCGGTTACGTTGACCTCACCCCACGCGGCCCCGAGTCGCCCGCCGTCGCCAACGACCGCGACAACCGTTGGAACCTCGCCATCACCCTTCGGCACGCCGGCAAACACGAGGCCGCTCTGGCGGTGCTTGAACAACTCCACCTCGAGCGCCCGGAAGACGCCCGCTATGCCTTCCACCTCGCGATGTGCCAGCTCCACCTCGGTCTCACCGACGAAGCCGCCGCCACCGCCGAAACCATCGCCGACTTCACGCCCGGCAACACCCAAGCTCACGCGCTCCTCGCCGAGATCGCCCTCTGCCGCGGCGACACGGACGCCGCCCTCGC
This sequence comes from uncultured Opitutia bacterium, assembly GCA_903872425.1. Taxonomy (GTDB): domain Bacteria; phylum Verrucomicrobiota; class Verrucomicrobiia; order Opitutales; family Opitutaceae; genus CAIYUN01. The sequence goes on from CAIQKQ010000050.1 coordinate 2,156, forward strand.
GCACCTCGCCGCCGCGGATGCTTCCGCCATTGAAGCCAACGCTTCAGCCGCCCCGCCCGTCGAGCCCGCTAGCTCAAATCCCTCATCCCAAATCTCAAAGTCCGCCAGCTCCAGCCTGCCGCCGGAATCCAATCCATCAAAACTCAACCTCCTTCTCCACGGCCAGACGCTTCTGCGTCAGAATAAAATTCTCGAGGCCTGCGCTGCGCTCCGCGCCGCCGTGGAGGCCGACAACGAGAATCCCGCCGCGTGGCTTGCCTACGCGCAGGC
>CAIQKQ010000051.1 GCA_903872425.1 uncultured Opitutia bacterium
GCTGGTGTGACAGGCGCGGCCAGGGTGGAGGTGATATAGCCGAGGCCCGTCGCCGCCGGTGAAGGGGCGGTGATTTTGGATATTGAATGATGAATTTTGGATTCGGTCACAGCGGGAGTATCTTGAGTAGAATCGGTAGTTTTAACTGGAAATCCAAAATCCAAATTCGAGAATCGAAAATTATTTCCACTCCAATTCCGCGCCGAGAGTGCGGAGGTTTTCAACGAAACAGGGGTGGGCGCGACGAATGGTGTCGGCGTTTTTCACGACGGAGCGGCCTGGAATAGATGCGGCCACCATCGTCAGCGCGACAGTTGCACGGATCACATAGGGAGAAACGACCTCAGCAGGGCGCAGCGGACGGTTGCCAAACACGACTATACGATGCGGGTCGCTAACCACGGCGTGCGCGCCAAACTTCGCCAATTCGGGAATCCAAGAAAAACCGTTTTCATAGACCTTATTCCAGAAATGGATCGTACCCTCGCACCGCGTGCTGAGAGCCACCATCAGGGGTAGTAGGTCCACGGGAAAATACGGCCACGGCGCAGCCTCGATTTTAGGGAGGAGGTTGCTCGTAAATGGTTCGGTGATACGAAGCTTTTGGTTTTTGCGGACACGGGCGGTGGTGCCCTCGTGCTCGACGACGACGCCGAGCTTAGCGAAGGCGCGCGCGATCAGGTCAAAGTGGTCGGGGACCGAATTTTTCACGCGCACGTCGCCACCGGTAATCGCGCCGAGTGCGAGAAAGGTGACCACCTCGTGGTAGTCGGTGCTGATGGTGAACGTGCCGCCGTGTAATTTTTTCACGCCGTTAACCGTGAGTCGGCTGGTGCCGGCACCGGCAATGCGCGCGCCCATCCCATTAAGCACGGCGCAGAGATCCTGGACGTGCGGCTCGCTGGCGGCGTTGATGAGGACAGACTCGCCCTCCGCGACGGCGGCAGCCATGAGGAAATTTTCCGTGGCGGTCACGCTCATGTAGTCAGGCCAGTGACGCGCGCCGTGGAACCGGTCGGGCAGCGAGAGAGTGAGGCCGCCGCGCGCATGGGAAATTTTCGCGCCGAGTTTTTCCAAGATTTCGAGGTGCGGGTCGAGTTCGCGAATACCGAGCGCGCAGCCTTTCGCGTTGGCGGGAAGTGAGAGTTTTTTCATGCGCCGGAGCAGTGGCGCAAACAGCAGCACCGAAGAGCGCATCCCGTCGGGCAGGCCATCGGCGAGGCGGCGCGGGTCGAAAGCCGAGTGGTCAAGGCGCATAGCGCCGGCGGACTGGTCCCACGCGACGCGCGAGCCTTGGGCGGCAAAAAACTCGGCTAGCTTCTCGACGTCGGTGATATTGGGCACATTGACTAGCGTCACGGGCTCGTCGGTAAGGAGCGAGGAGCAGAGGACGGGAAGAACGGAGTTCTTGTTACCCGAAGGAATAATGGTGCCGGAGAGCGGCCTGCCGCCATGGACGATGAGGTCGGACATTTTAGAGAAAGAGAATGGCGAAGGGAGAAAGAGGCGAGCCAAACGGAGCGACCGAGAGAAATTGAAAAACAAAAAGCGCCCGCCGGAGAGGCGGACGCTTTGAAACTGCGCGTGGTGCGGAGCAGGTTGGCAAGGTTTAACTGCCGGGCGGAGGAGCAAGGCCGCTGCCACCTCCCGAGTGGCGATGCCCTTGTTCCTCGCGCGGATAACTACCGCCCTCGCTCCGGGAGTGCCGGCCGCGCCCGCCGCGACGCCGCCGCCCTCCACCAGAGCGGCGCTCTCCGGCGTGTTGGCCCTCATGACTGTGGGCGGAACCAAAACCGGAGCCTTCGGCGCTGCCATCGGGCTGGGCGGAGCTTTCACCGCCGCGCGGATCACGTAAAGCGCTGTCCCCACTATGCGATCGCTCACCACCACCGTGTCGACTGCGTCCACCACGATGCCGACGGTGATGGCCAGATCCTTCGTGCCGGTGGCGATCGTCGCGCGATGCATCGCGTTCGCTACCTTGTGACGAGTGGTCTGAGCGCGACATAGAAGCCGTCACCGGTTTCTTGCCGCCACCAAAGAGGCCTTTCAGCCAGCTGAAAAAGCCCCCCGACTGGGTGGCGAGCGGGATGGCGGGTGCGGAGCTGTCGAGTTTCGCGCTTTCACGACGTGTTGTGGGCGGACGCGAATCGAAGGAGCGAGGTGGAGCATCGGGACGGCTGTCGCGTTGCTCTGGGCTGTCCCGGCGGTCGGGCCGAAAGACCGGACGGTCGTCGGTGCGCTCATGACGAGTAAACTGTTCGCGGCCTTCGCTGCGCGGCCCGCGTGATTCACGTGGCTTGCCGGAGATCGGCTCACGCAAGGATGACGGCGACTCCCAGTTTTGGGCGGGGCGACGGGCCTCCTCAGTCGGCAGGATATTCAGCCGGGGTTTTTGCAGTTCAGCAGCGGCCGATTTGGCCGGAGCGAACGGAAACATTTCGCCCATCGGCGCTGCACCCGGTATCGGAACCAGGGTGGGTGCAACTCGCGCAACTGGCGTCGGCACGGATGTAGGTGCGACAACCGCGGAGGGGACAACGGCCGAAGCCGCCGGGGGGACGGCCTGTGGTACAGGCTCGTTGGGGACGCGCGCCATAGGCGCGGGTGTTTCCACCGACGTTTCGCCGGTGAACGGATTCTTATATTCGCTCTTGGGCCGGATGACCTCAATGGAGCTGGGCTGAAAGCCCGCCGGAGCGGCGGCGTCGGACGACTTGGCGGCGAGCTGGCTGGGGCGTTTGCTGCGCATGAGGCCGGTGCCTCGGCTGGTGCCGAACGCGCCCGTAGGCGGTACGCCGGCCGTCTCGGTCGGGGCGGCGGCCGGGGCCGCCGGCGTGCCGCCGGACGTAGTTGGATCTGACATGTCTTTTGTGTGGTTTGGGTTAAGGCGCGCCCGGCGCAGAATGCGCGGGCTGACGCGAAGAGCTGCCGCGAAGCGCGGGAAACGCGCTCAACGCAGACAGCAAGGAGATACCCTCTCACCTTTCCCGGCCGGGGGCAACCGGGAAGTTTTCATCACGCTCTGCACCCAGCTCCACCTACGCCGGTTGTTGCTGCGAGATACAGTGCAGCGTGCCGTGGCCGAGGACGAGCTCTCGGCAGTCAACGGGGATGATCACGCGGCCAGGAAAGCAGCCGGCGAGCACGGCGGCGGCTTCCGCGTCGCGACGGGGCTGACGGAAGGTCGGCAGGAGTACCGCACCGTTGATGACCAAAAAATTAGTGTAGCTCGCGGGGAGGCGGTGGCGGCCGTGGCGCACAGGCAGCGGCATGGGCAGCTCGGCAAGCGTGAACTTTTTTCCGGCGGGCGTGCGGAACGCGCACAAACGCTCCAAATTATCGCGGAGGGCGCGGTGGTTGGCGTCGCGTGGGTCGCGCTCGACGGCGGTCACAATGCCGTCGGTGCGGAAAAAGCGGCTGAGGTCGTCCACATGGCCGTCGGTGTCATCGCCCACAATGCCCTCGCCGAGCCACAGTATCTCGCGCACGCCGAGCGCGGTGCGAAGGCGGTGCTCGATCTGCGCGCGGGTAAGCGTCGGGTTGCGGTTCGGGTTGAGCAGGCACGCCTCAGTAGTAAGCAGCAGGCCCGCGCCGTTGGAGTCAATCGAGCCC
>CAIQKQ010000052.1 GCA_903872425.1 uncultured Opitutia bacterium
ATCCTCGATCCTGCGCTGCAGCGTTACGCGGGCCTTTCCGGCGTCGCTGCCGCGCTGCTGGCTTTTCTGGCGCTGACCCAGCTTTCCCGCGGGACGTCAGACCGCTGGTTCTGGGCCGCCGTGTTGCTGTTGCTCGCCGTGAAAGTGATCGCCGAATTCCTGGCGGAGCGGCCGCTCTTCGCTCGCTTCGTTGAACCCGGGGCCTATCCGGTGCCGCTGGCGCACCTCGTTGGAATTATGGCTGCGGGCGCCGCGCACACCTTCGGCCGCCGAATTCAGAACCGGGCCCGATAAACCGGACCCGTCGCTCACGACGAAAAAAATTCCCATGGGCGGTCTGAAACCGTTTGCTCGATCCCATGGGATTTTTCGACCGTCTTGCCGCCAAAAAAAATTCGCCTTCCTCCGTCCCCCAGCCGGTCGCGACTGAAACGTCCGCGACTAATCCGATCCGGCCGCGCCTCGACGCGGCTCGCGCCCACCTCGACGTCAAGGATCTGCCCGCGGCACTCACGATCTACGAAGAAGTACTCGCCCACTCGGGCGATCGCGCGGATGTGCTTGTCACGATTTCGGGCGACCTCGGTTCCACCGGCCACCTCGCACCGATCATAGATTTAATCGCGCCGCGCTACGATGGGCAGCGCCACGGACCCGCGACCGGTCTTAATCTCCTTCAAGCGTACTTGGCCCTGCGCAACCCCGACTCCGCGCAGCACGTGCTGGATATTTTGTTTTCCCTCAACCGGCCCGAACTGGAGGAACGCCTCCACGGATTTTCCAACGCCATCGCCGATCTCATCGTGCAGGGCGCCGAGCCACTGCCCCAGGCGGGCGATCCCGCGAACGAGGGCACAACCGCCGCGGTGCCGAAAATCTCCCTCGCGAGCATTACAAAGCCGATTTGGTTCTACGGGCTGGAGCCACTGGCAGACCAAATCTTGCCGTTGAAGAGCGAGCGCTTACGTCGCGTCGCGTTCGCCCAACTCGCGCTGCCAGGCGCGTATCCCGATCTCATCGCCGCGATGGCCAAGCCCGAGGACGAACTCGGACGTCTGTCCCGCGCAATTCCGATGTGGTTGTCCGAGACGTTTTATTTCTCGCCGCACTATGAGCCCGCCGCGGCCGTTGGCCTGCTGACCCCACCGGGCGGCGGTGCGGGCCAACCGGTGATTTTTTCGGCGGAGTGGACCATGGAAAATCTCCGTCAACTGGTCGACACCAGCACGGGCGGTTTGGATTATATTTTTACGGGGGCGCTGCGCCAAAAAGGCGGAGACTACGAGCTTTTGATCCGCGTCTGGGAGGTGAAGAAATTCCGCGAGCGCAAGCAGTTCCTCGTGCGTTGGAACCCCGTGACCATGGACGCCGAGCTCAAGGGACTGCATCAGCAGCTCCGCAAGTTCATGGAGTGGTCGCCCGAAAAATCTGGGCTGGCTTATGCCGAGCCGGCCTCGCCTCGCGTCTGGCTCGACGCTCTCGGCGCTTCGCTGGGCCTGTTCCTCGCCGATAAAAAACTGATCGCCGCTGCCGTACTTCCGCCGCTGGCGCCGAGCTTCGATCAACTAGCCCTGCAGACAGAAAATTCTGTCTCGGCCTCGCTGGCCTGGCTCACGCTGCAATCTCGCGCCGCAAGTCTCGGCCTCGCGGGGGCGTCGAGAGAACCCACGCTATCGGCGGATCCGCTGGTGGCATCCGGCCGGGAAACGCTTGCGCTGTAGACCCGACCGCCGCCGATTTCCGAATTAGCGCGGCCGCGGCTTTGATCAATCCAGCGGCGCTGGAAGCAGAAATCCCGCTCGACCATACGAGCGGCCGCTTTCGCCGGCTGCGCGCCTATCGGCGCAATGCCGTGGCCGTCAGAGGAGACAAAATTTTGTGCCTCTTCGTGGCCAAAAATCCAACGATTTGATTCCTTTCAGCGGGACTCCGCTACGGCCAGCTGCCCACAACCTGCGGCAATATCGATGCCCCGGCGTTGTCGCACGGTGCTCGGGATCTTGAATTCTTCGGCGAGAATTTTCTGAAACCGTTTCGCCGCTTCACTCCGCGCGGGTTCGCCGTCGTAGCCCGTGGTCGGATTCAGCGGGATCAAATTCACCTGCGCCGGCAAGCCACGCAAAAGCTGTCCGACCGACCGCGCCTGATCGACGGAATCGTTTTTTCCTTCGATCAGCGTCCCCTCGTAGAAAATCCGGCGGCGCATCGTTTCGCTATACGTTCGACAAGCCGCCATCAGTTCGACGAGCGGCCATTTCTTTGCGGCCGGCACCAGCGCGGCGCGTTCGGCTTGCGTCGCCGCGTGCAGTGAAACCGCGAGAAAGATCGGACGTTTCTCCGCGGCCAGACGCAAAATCCCCGGCACCACGCCCACGGTGCTGAGCGTGATGCGCTCCGCCCCGAGCGCGAGGCCAGCCTCATCGCGCATGATATCCACCGCCTGCATCACGGCCTCATAATTGTGCAACGGCTCGCCCATCCCCATGAGCACAAGATTGCGCAGGCGTTCCGGCGGCGCTTTCTTCGAGGGAATGTCACCTATTAAGTGACATGTGGGCCGGGCGCGTAGCGCGCGGGCTACGTGCACCGCCTGCGCAACGATTTCACCGGGCGTGAGGTGCCGGGTGTAGCCCATCTGGCCGGTGGCGCAAAAAACGCAGCCCATTGCACAGCCG
>CAIQKQ010000053.1 GCA_903872425.1 uncultured Opitutia bacterium
GTGGTTGTCGGGCGTGATGGAGAGCATCAGCCGCTCGGTATCGGCGGGGAGGAGAATGGGGCCTTCGATCGGCACCATACCGCCGCCGAGGCGGAGGGTAGGCGGCTGTCCGACCTGAAGATGCAGATCGGAGGCGCGCTGATCGACCATCAGCTCCAACAGATCATTCATCTCATAGGCCATGACGTTTTCCGTCCCGGAAGACTTATCCGGCGTCGCCCACCGTGATAGAGACGACTTCCTCGATGGTGGTGGCCCCCGCGAGCACTTTGCGTAGGCCGTCCTCGCGCATAGTCCGCATCCCGAGCGCTCGCGCCTTATCGCGCAGCGGACCGGTGCCAATGCCATCGTAAATCATGCGGGTGATTTCGTCGTTGATCAGGAAAAGCTCGAAGATGCCGTAACGGCCGCGATAGCCTGTACCGTTACAGTTCGGGCAGCCCGCGCCTTTCATAAAGGTGGCGGTGGAGCATTGCGCCGGCGTGATATTGAGCGAACGTATCTCCTCGGCGTCAGGCGAGTAAGGCTTCTTGCATTTTTTGCAGACCGTGCGGACAAGACGTTGAGCCAGCGCGGCGCGGAGCGAGGTTGAGATTAGAAACGGCTTCACGCCGATGTCGCTCAAGCGGGTGATGGCACCGGGCGCATCATTGGTGTGCAGCGTGGAAAACACCATGTGGCCGGTGAGCGAGGCGTTAATGGCGATTTCGGCGGTCTCAAGGTCGCGAATTTCACCGACCATGACGATATTCGGGGCCTGCCGGAGCATCGAGCGGAGCGCCGAGGCAAACGTCATGCCAACGTCGTGGCGTACTGGCACTTGGTTGATACCGCTCAACTGATACTCAACAGGATCTTCGACCGTGATGATCTTTTTGTCAGGCTTATTGATGAAATGCAGGCAGGAGTAGAGGGTGGTCGTCTTACCCGAACCGGTGGGGCCAGTGACAAGGAAGAGTCCGTCGGGCAGAGCGATGAGACGTTCCATCGTCGCCCGGTCGTCACTAAAGAAGCCCAGCTCCGGCAAGCCGAGCGATAGGCCTTCTTTGTCGAGAATACGCATGACGATGCTTTCGCCGTGGACAGTGGGGAGCGAGGACACACGCAAGTCGAGCGACTTGCCGGTGGAGGCGACCTGGATGCGTCCGTCTTGGGGAATGCGTTTTTCCGCGATGGAAATGTTCGCCATGATCTTCAGGCGGGAGATGATGGAGTGCTGTAGACGCTTGGGTGGGTTTTCCACTTCCAACAGCACGCCGTCTACCCGATAGCGGACGCGGAAACGTTTTTCCATTGGCTCGAGATGGATATCCGACGCGCGACGTTGGATGGCCTCCATGATGATGCTATGGACGAGCTTAATGATGGGGCCGTCGTTGTCTTTGCCGGCGGTGGGCTCGGCCTCTTCGTTGGTCTGTACCAAATTATCCAAGTCCTCCCCGTTTTCAAGCATCTTCTCCATCGTGGCAGGATCCTTGCCGTATAGTCGCTCGGTGGCGTTCTTGATATCCTGGGCCGGGGCCACACACGGATCGATGGTGAGGCCGAGAACGTGGGCCAGCTCATCGAGCGTTTGTACATCAAACGGATCGCTGACCGCTACCCGCAGGGTGCGACCGCTTTTCGAGATCGGCAGCGCTTTGTAGCGAGCGGCCAGCTCTCGGGACATGAAATTAATCATGTCGCCCCCGATACGGGCCATCGTCACGTCTACGGCTTGCAGGCCAAAGTGATCTGCTAGCAGCTTGCTGAACTGCATTGCGGTCACGACCTTCTCCTTAAGCAATACCTCGGCCACCTTTGGCGGCGGCGTGGACAGGTCGGTGTGCTGCGCGATCTGTTCGCGCGCGGCGTCAACTTGGGCTGGGGTGATCACGCCTTTGTCGAGGGCGAGCTGGATGACAAAATCTTCGGTGGAGGTCACGGGGAGAAGGGTGGTATAGGGGGGCGTTCAGGGGGAGGGTCGGCAAGCAGAAACTATCGGTTCAGACTTAGCAAGAACTCCGCGTTGGTTTTTGTCTTTTTCAAACGCTGAATGAGCATGTCCATCGCTTCCACTGGCGGGATGCCTTGCATCGCCCGGCGCAGGCCGTAGACACGCAACATCTCTTCGGGATGGTAGATCAGTTCCTCTTTACGCGTGCCGGAGCGGTCAATGTTGATGGCGGGATATATCCTCTTGTCTGACAGACCGCGGTCGAGGTGTAGCTCCATGTTGCCTGTGCCTTTGAATTCCTCAAATATGATCTCGTCCATCCGTGAGCCGGTATCAATGAGAGCTGTGCCGAGGATTGTGAGGCTGCCTGCGCCCTCAATATTACGCGCCGAGCCGAAGAACCGCTTTGGTCGCTGCAACGCCGTCGCTTCCAAGCCTCCCGACATGATCTTCCCCGAATTGCCCGCGAGGGCATTGTAAGCGCGCGCCAGCCGCGTAATCGAATCGAGTAGGATGATGACGTGCTCGCCCAGTTCAACCAACCGCCGCGCCTTCTCGATTACCATTTCGGCCGCATGGACATGGCTTTCGGGCATCTCGTCGAACGTTGAACTGACAACCTCGCCCTGCGTGTGTCGCCGGAAATCTGTGACCTCCTCCGGTCGCTCGTCCACCAGCAGGATGATGAGTTTTTTCTCGGGGAAATTGTGCGAGATCGAGTTGGCTATGTTGTGCAAAAGCACCGTTTTTCCTGTGCGGGGTGGCGCGACAATCAGCCCTCGTTGCCCGAAGCCCACCGGGGTCAGCAAGTCCACCGTCCGCATTGAGACGTCTTTGTGAATCGGGGCCTCCAGTAAAATCCGCTCTAGTGGATAATACGGTGTCAGCTCCTCAAACGGCGTCACCCGCGCTGCCTCGTCCGGCGCGCGCCCCATCACTGTCCTCACGCCTGCGACGGCCGGACAGCGCTCGCCGGGCTGTGGAGCCTGCGCGACCGCCTCGATCAGATGTCCGCGTTTCAGCCCGTAGCGTGCGATCAAGCTCTCCGCGACATAAGTGCTCTCGGGGAAAAGCCGATAGTTGAAATGCTCGTGGACAATGAAACCGTGGCCGCGATCGGTCAGGTCGAGCCAACCGCGGTCGAGCAGTGGGATTTTTTTCTCCGCGGCGAAGCGCAGCAACGCTTCTAGTGCCTGCTTACGGTTCGGCGGTCCATCAAAAGTCACGCCGAGTGTCCGCGCCCGCGCGGTCAGGTCGGCGAGGTTGAGCGCGTAAATTTCGTCTAGCCGCAATGGGGCGGATGTGCCGCCGCCTAGCTCGGTTGCAAGCGCGTCGAGCATGGCGAGGTCGGCGAACCGCGCCGGGTTTGGCAAATCGCCATATTGGGGGGTGAGATTCGGTGGCGGTGGTTGAGGCGGCGGACGTGAGGCAGATGAGTGTGTCGGACGCGCCGCCTGCGCCGCTGGCCGCTCCGGGCCGTGGCCACCGCCCTTGCCGTGTTGCCGTTCCAGCCATTTTTGTTTTTTCTTGTCGCGCTTCTTTTCCCACCACGGCCGGTTGTCTGGTACGGGTGGGCCGCCGGGTGCAGCTGATGCACCTGCGACGTCGCCGCTTCCTGCGGCAGGCGGTGCAGAGGTTTCCGTCGGGCTAGCGGTCGTGGTCGCCGCCTCGTTTGCAGTCGCATCGCCAGCTGTCGGGGCTGGCTGTTCCACAGCCGCCGTCGGCTCCGTTGCGGTCGCGGGAATTTCGTCCACCCACGTCGGCCCCGTCACCACAGCCGCTGGGGCCGGGTTTTCATCGGCTGCCGTCTTGACCTTCTTCGGTGGACGGCCACGGCGCTTCGGCGCAGACTGGGCATTGTCGGTCTTCGATTCAGTTTCGTCAGCCATGATAGTAGAGAGTGGGCGGGAAAAATACGATCCGTCGTCTGTCGTGAGCGCGCCGCCTTAGTAGCGGGCGACTCCAAGCCGCGTGGCGAGCAAGGCGACCTGCCGGCGCAGGGCCTCAGGCGAGCCGTCGTTGGACAGCACAAAGTCGGCGAATTCGATTTTTTTTGCCAAGGGAAATTGCCTAGAGATACGTTGCCCGGCGAGCGCTGGGGCGAAGCCGCGCTCCGTCAGCCGGGCGAGTTGGGAGGGTGACGATGCTGCCACGCAGACGGTGAAATCAAACCATTTTTCTAGATTCTTTTCGAAGAGCAGCGGGGCTTCAATCACCCAGTACGCCGCCGGCTCCGCGTCCAGCGCCGTCCGCCACCGCGCCAGCACACGTGGCAGCACCAGCTCCTCGAGCCAACGCAAATCCTCGGCCGCCGCATTGCCGTCTGCAAACACCCGTGCTGCCAAGGCCGCGCGCATCAACGCGCCTGCTTGGGGCCCTGAGCTGGGCTGCCGCGAACCAATGGAGCCCGCTGCATCGAGCCCCTCTGGCCAGCGCGCCACAATGGCCGCGACGACGGCCGGCTCGTGTAACACCTCCTCGCGCACGATACGGTCCGAGTCGAGCGTGCTCCACCCCAGCTCCGCGAAAAAACGCAGTGCCGTGGATTTGCCGCAGCCCATGCCGCCGGTGAGACCAAGAACCATGTCATCAATCTGCCTTTGCTGTACTTCCCTGCCAAGCCGGAAGCCACGCCGCTGAGAAGGCTAAACTGGCCCCCGGTTACGCCATCATTCCTTGGTGGGGGCAGGACACATTGAGGATTTTGCCGCCAACTTCTGTCCCGCATGTTGGCCCCGGTAGGATGTCGTCTGTCGTCTTCAAAATAAACGAACTCTCTGAAATATCTAATTTATTGTCCCGATTGTTTCCGGCATGGACAATCGCCGGGCGGCGGCCAATTTTTCTCATGTGAGCGACCAGCCGACATTGCCCGACCCGGCCGCCGACGTGATTTTCCGTCAGGCGCTTGAGCGGCTGCTGCCCGAGGAGCGCGCCTCGTTTGTCGCCGAGGCGTGCGGGGACAACGCGGTGCTGTTTAACGCGGTTGAAACCTTGTTGCGAGAATATGCCGAGCGTTGCATGCGCGACCAGACGATTGCGGGGCCAACGTCGGCGAAGGCAGTGGTTGGCGAAGGACCAGGCAGCGTCATCGGACGCTACAAACTGGTCGAACGGCTCGGTGAGGGAGGTTGTGGCATCGTATTCCGCGCAGAGCAGACGGAGCCGGTGCAGCGCGCCGTGGCACTGAAAATTATACGCCTAGGTATGGACACCGAGGAGGTAGTCGCACGCTTCGAAGCGGAGCGACAGGCACTTGCGCTCATGGAGCACCCGCACATCGCGCAAGTGCTTGACGCCGGCGCCACGCCCGCGGGTCGGCCGTTTTTCGTGATGGAGTTGGTGCGTGGCGAGCCGGTCACGAAGTTTTGCGATGACCACCGGCTCAACACCGTCGCGCGGCTGCGATTGTTTGTCCAGATTTGCTCGGCGGTACAGCATGCACACCAAAAGGGGGTGATCCACCGCGATCTCAAGCCGTCGAATATCCTTGTCGCGCTGCACGATGGCGTACCGTTGCCCAAGATTATTGACTTCGGCATCGCCAAGGCCACGGCCGGTCGGCTCACGGACAAGACATTGTTTACAGCCTACGAACAGTTTATGGGCACACCCGCCTACATGAGCCCCGAGCAGGCTGGGCTGGGGGGGGCTGACGTGGACACGCGCTCCGACATTTACTCGCTGGGTGTACTACTGTACGAATTGCTCACCGGCCAGCCACCGCTCGTGCCGGAGAAGTTGCAGGCCGCCGGCGTGGACGAGGTGCGCCGCCTCATCCGCGAGATCGAGCCGGCGCGACCTTCGGCGCAATTGACCACGCTCGACGGCGCGACGCTGACGGCCCGCGCGCGCCAGCACGACACTGACGCAACGCGACTCGTGGCCGGCATCCGTGGCGACCTCGATTGGATTGTGATGCGCTGTCTCGAAAAAGATCGCGCCCGACGATACGACTCGGCCAGCGCGCTCGCGGATGACATTGGCCGCCATCTCGCCAACGAGCCCATTGCCGCACGCTCACCGGGGAGTTTTTATGTGCTGCAGAAGCTCGTGCGACGTCACCGCGTGGTGTTTGCGACAACTGCCGCCGTCGGCTTCGCGCTGCTGCTCGGCTTTGGTGCCGCGCTGCGCTCTTACCTTAACGAGCGCGAGGCGCGCGCCAAGACCGTCACCGCGCTCGCACGCTCCGACTACCTCCGCGCGATCGATCTCCTCGCCGACAACAAAGATCCAGAGGCCGTGGCGTATCTCGTGCGCGCACTACGCGCCCAGCCCGACGACCGCGCTGCCGCCATGCTGTTGGCCTCCCTGCTCACGCAACGCGCGTGGGCTGTCCCAATTACCTCCACAAGCAGCAGTCAGCCCGTTGTCGAGCTTGTCCGGCGTGGCGGCGGGTTTCCTGCACGCGGCGGACCGACCGCTAACCGTGGCGGCCCGTTTCCCTCGCGCAGCGGCCAACGCGTTGGCCGTGGTGGACTCGGCGGCTCAACCGCCCCGGTATCCTCGCTCGAAATCCGCTCGCCTGACGGCACGCTCGTGCTTCGCAGCGACCGGCAGGAAAATTTTGTCCGCCTGCTTTCTGCCTCCTCCAGCCAGCCCGTCTTCGAGCCGATGCGACTTGCCGGTGACCTTGGTGCGGCCACGTTCAGCGCCGACGGTCAGCACGTCACTACGACTACGCGCGAACTGATCCCGGAGCAACATCTTGCGTGGGAACATCACGAAACGTGGTCGCTGCCAACTGATCCGGCACTCCTGCTTACGCTACCTGCCGCCGCGCCCGCGTTATTTAGTCCCTCCGGTCAGGTACTCTTCGCGCAGAAAATTTTTTGGGACGCCGTCACCGGCCGCGAGCTGCGCCGACTGCCCGATGGGCTCGCCGTGCGTGATGCCGAGTTCAGTCCGGATGGCACGCGCTTGTTGACCACCGCACAAGACAACGTCGTCCACTTATGGTCGGTTGCCACCGGCGAACCCGTCTCGAGCTTTGCCAACAATGTTGCTGGCAACGCCGCCACGTTCAGCCCCGACGGTAAATTCCTCGTGATCGCAACCGGCTTTGGCAACGGGCGCACCGTGCGGGTGCGCGACGCCGCCACTGGTCAGCCCCTCCCCATACTTCAGCCACTAGAGGCGACTCGTCCCGCTGCCGCCGCGTTCAGCCCAGATGGCACGCGGGTCGCCACGCTCGGCTCCGATGGCATTGGCGTACGGGTGTGGGATGTGGCCACCGGTGCACCGCTGATCGAGTTTGCGCGCAACAGTGGCAACCTCCGCGCAGTGGTCTTCAGCCCCGACGGCATGCGCATCGCCACCGCGACGGATGTCGGCGTGGCCCATCTCTGGGACGCCACCACTGGCGATCCTACCTCCGATCCGATGCAGCAGGGTGAAACCGCGTTGGCGATCGCTTTCAGCGCTGACGGCGCCTGTTTGCTTACCTTTTCCCGCCAAGACCACGCCGCGCGGGTTTGGGATGCCGCCACCGGCGAGCCAGTATCGGCGCTTATTCAAGCTCGCCAAGTTTTATCCAGTTCAGGTCCGTCCGGCCCCGCGGCCGCGCTATTTTCCGCCGCGTTCAGCCTCGACGGCCGCTGGGTTGTGACGCGCGGCGAAACCGCGCGCCTCTGGGACGCTGCCACCGGCCTACCTGTCTCCGTGCCATTCACCGCCACGGCCGTAGAACGCGAGCGCAGCCCGGTTAGCCAATCGCCGCCATTGTCTGTCCCCGGCGCGGTCACCCTGGTCATCAGTCCCGACGGCCACCGCCTACTTACAGACGACTCTGTGCAGCACCCCGCCATCCGTGTTTGGCCCTCTGGAGACGACATGGCGGCCTGGCTGCCTGACCTTGCCGAAGCGCTCGCCCGCTGTCGTCTCGATGCGACCGGCAGCCTTGAATTTTATGCCGGTTCAAAATCTATCGAGGAACTCAAACGGCTCGTCGCGCAGGAAAAGGATGTGACACAGCCTTTGGTCGCGTGGGCGCGAAGGCTTCTCGGCCTAGCTTCGACCTCTGCTGTGCCGCCACCGTGAGCCGGCGAAAGGCAACCGCCTCAAAAGTCGGAGCCAAAGCGCGAGGCGGGTGTTGCATTTCATGTCGGCGGTGGCATCAAAGGTTCCGCCATGCGCCACCCCGCCCTAGATAATTTGCTCATCCTCCAAGACCGCGACCAGCGGCGGCTGAATTTGGAGGCGCAGCTCGCCGCCGTGCCAGCCGAGGTCGTTGATGTTGAGAAAAAAATCGCCAGTGAGAAGGGAGCCATCGAGACGGCCCGCGCCGAGCTCCAGCAACTCGAGATCAAAAAGAAGTCCCTCGAAAACGACATCGGCACCGCTGAGGGCAAACTCGCCAAATACCGCACACAACAGTCGCTCGTGAAGAAGAATGATGAGTATCAGGCGCTCGGCCACGAAATGGAAACCACGGCCAAGGAGATAGGAACGTTTGAGGAGCGCGAGTTGGAGGTGATGTTCGCTATTGATGAGGCGAAGAAAAAATTTGCCGCTGCCGAGGCCGTGATGAAAGCCAACATCGCGGGCCATGAAGCGCGCATTCGCCTGCTGCGTGAGCGTGACGTCGCGCTGCGCGCCGAGCTTGGTGAGGCGCAGGCTGCGTTGGCCGCCGCCCGTGTGCCGCTCACCGCACCAATATTGAAGCTCTACGATCGCGTCGCCACGCGCAGCCAGCCGGTGTGTGCGCCGATTCACGCCGGCAAGTGTGGCGGCTGCCATCTGAAAATATCTGGAGAGGCTGACGCCGCCGCACGCAAGGGGGACCAACTCGCTACCTGCGACCAATGTGGCCGCATCGTGTGGTGGGAGGCGGTTTGAATATCGGATTGAGCGTGAAGACTCGAAGCAGCCACAAGGCACTAGCTAAATAGCTAGCTTGGTTCTACGTATTCACCGCTTCGCGTTTGCACGCACTTAGAGTTCCGGCTGTGCGTATGTCGCATCGCGCTTGCTTCGGACCGACTCTGGGGACAGAGTGGCCCTTGGTTTTGGGGCCTGGTCGTCGCTCCAGCGTTCTTTGATCCCAAGGCGCGGGTAATGCCGCGCCCGTTCGAACCGTTGGAGAGGAAAGTCCGGACACCGTAGAGCAGGATGCCGCACGAGCTTCACCGCAAGTGCGGGCGTTGCGTTTCAAGGCGCGGCGACGGACAGTGTCACAGAAAATAGACCGCCGTGCGGGCAACCGCGCGGTAAGGGTGAAAAGGTGGGGTAAAAGCCCACCGCGCCGCTAGCGATGGCGGCGGCACGAAAAACCCCATCCGGTGCAAGGCAAAATAGGCGGCTGGGCTGCTCGTCCCATAGCCGCGGGTATGCCGCAGTTGGTTGTCAGGCCGGGTAACCGGCTTGGCGATCGGCCGTCCGCGTAAGCGGCCGAGAGAAATGACGACCGAAGCGTCGCAAGGCGTGGAACAGAATCCGGCTTACCGGCCCCAAAACCAAATTATTTGTTGTGGTCCCCGTTTTGCTAGGATGGGGCCGATGTTTCCTCGCCGTCGAGAACGCCGCCCTTCGTTCTTCATGGGGCACTATGATATTTGCCGTATTCGCTCCGCGCGTTTGCCCCGCCCAAGTCCGCCTGCAGCGGCTGGCCGAGGAATCAATCTCCGGGCTTGCGCGCCTTCGTCCGTGAGTCTCTCCTGCCTGCGGCTCGGCCGCCATACCCCTCTTCCCGTGTCCAAACCCCTGCGCCAATCTCTTAATGCCAGTGCCCTTTTTATCCGGGAATGGCTGCGCCGGCCGCAACAGATCGGCTCGGTGTTTCCCAGTTCGGACAAACTCGGCCGCGCGATGACCGGTTGGCTTTCGCCCGATCCGAGCGATCTCGTCCTCGAGCTCGGACCAGGTACCGGCTCAATCACCCGCTCATTGCTGGAGCACGGGGTACCTCCTGAGCGGATTGTGGCCATAGAAATGTCGCAAGATTTCACCGAGTTGCTGCGGCGGCGTTTCCCTCGCATCCATGTAATCCAAGGCGACGCACAGGAAATGGCCCGCCTGCTGCGCCCGCATACCGACGTCACGCGTCGCGTCGGTACCGTCATCTCCAGCCTACCATTGAAACAGTTCAGCGCCGCTTTCACACGTGAGCTGGCTGGCAAAATTCTCGCTCAGCTCCGGCCCGGTGGCTGCTGGGTGCAATACAGCTATGACTTGGTGCAGCGCCGCCATCGCGGTACCGAGCAGTTCGGACTGCATGGCTCAAAAATAGTCTGGATGAACCTCCCACCAGCGCGCGTGAGTGTTTATCAAAAAAAAGCGGCGTGACAGGAGCCGCGCCGCCTACTGTGAGCCGGGGCCGGCGTGACGTGCACACCGTCGGCGGCAGCCGTTGCCACACGCCTGTTAACGTCTCCAGCGTATCATCATCGCGCTCCAGAAACTTTTCGTCACGCCGCGCCACTGCCACTCTGCCGTCGTGATGAGCCCCTTTGTGCTCAGCTAGAAACCGATCACGAGTATTGGCCGGCCTCTACTGTGATGAGTCTGTTGCGCCAACGGGGGCACGCAGAAAACCAGCAACTGATTACCTCGGATGGGGTGGTTCAAAGCGCTGAACGTGATGCTCGCTTCCACTATGTGAAAATTGACTGCGTCTACGGGCATTGCACTTTGGTTCCTCACTTTATTCTGCCCGTACCGTGAGCAGTTCGCAGCTCTTCGCGCGTTTCGTCCCCGGGTCGTATTCTACGATCACGCCCGACAGCCTTACGTCGCCTTCAGCCACGTCGAACTTGCGCGGCATCCCGTCGAGAAACCGTCTCAGCACTGGCGCAACCTCGCGCCCAAGCACACTGGCGTAAGGACCAGTCATGCCCGCGTCGCACAGGAATGCCGTGCCGCGTGGCAATACGCTCGCATCTGCCGTTGGTACATGCGTGTGGGTACCGATGACCGCTACTGCGCGTCCGTCGAGATGCCAGCCGAGCGCCTGTTTTTCGCTGGTCGCCTCGGCATGGGCCTCTACGAAAAACGCGTCCGCCGCGCCCGTAAGTTTCGTCAGCAGCGCGTCGGAGGCGAGAAAGGGACACTCGCCCTTTAAGTTCATAAACGTGCGCCCTAGCACCGTGAACACCGCTAGCCGCACGCCTTTCACTTGGATTATCACGTGGTCACGACCTGGGCAGCCCGCGGGCAAATTCGCCGGGCGACACACGCGAGCGAAGTCGCCGATCTCCGTCTCCCAGCCACGCTGGTCCCACACATGGTCGCCGAGCGTGATGACATCCACGCCCGCGCCGAGCAGCGACCGTGCTATGCTCGCCGTGATGCCCGAGCCGGCGGCCGCGTTCTCGGCGTTGGCGATGACAACATCGATCCCTCGCTCAGCGCGCAATCGCGGCACTTCCTTCACCACGATCTCGCGCCCTGGCCGCCCGACGATGTCGCCGATAAATAATATCTTCAGCATGGCGGTCAGCGTGTGATGTCGATTGGCGGGAGCCAATTTATTTTCTTCACCGCTCGCCCACAGGCTCCGGTGCGTTCTCCTGGCCTTAGGTTTGCGTGCTGGTGGCTATCGATGTGCTTTAATCGACCCAGGCACGAAGCTGTTCCATCCGAGCGAGACAGACGCAGTTGCTGCCGTCGGCGGTAGGTAGCCATTCAAGGCGGAGCGCCTTGAACTCGCGCTCCATCGCACGCCGCAGTCCACCGACCTCAATGAGTAGTAGGCCGCGGGGTGTGAGGCGGGTGCGCGCTTGCCGGAAAATCTTTCTGATGATGTCGAGGCCGTCGCGTCCGCCGTCGAGGGCGAGTCGCGGTTCTTGTCTGAACTCGGCTGGTAAACGGTCGCAACGCGCGCTCGGCTCGTAGGGCGGGTTACTGAGGATGAGGTCATATTTCTCGGCGGGCACGCCTGTGAACACGTCGCCCCGCCGCAGCCTCACCCGTCGCGCGAGCCGGTGAGCGCGGACGTTAAGGCGGGCCACGTCGAGTGCATCGGGGGAAAGGTCAACGGCGTCCACCATCGCTCCGGGAAACTGCTTCGCGAGCAGAATGGCGAGGCAGCCGGAGCCGGTGCAGATATCTGCTGCATGTCGCACCTTCACATCGTCGGGCAACAGTGCAGGCAGGGTAGGGATGATCTCGACGAAATAGCTGCGTGGGATGAGCACCCGCTCGTCGACATAAAATTTTTCGCCACCCAGCCAAGCCTCACGGGTGAGGTAGGCTGCTGGCACGCACTCCTCGATGCGGCGCCGTAGTACGGCCTCCACCTTGATGCGCTCGGCGATGGTGAGTTTTTGGGTGAGAACGGCCGCGTCGCTGTCGAGTGGCAGGTCGAGAGCGTGGAGCAGCAGCCACAGCGCCTCGTCGTGCGCGGTTGTGGCGGTTTGCCCGAGCGTGAGCCTGTGCCGGGTGTAGAGTTTCTCCGCGAGTTTAAGCCAGCCGCCGAGCGAGGCGGGCTGGGGCATATTTTTCGACTCGCTGCGGGGGCGGCCGGTGTTCATTGGGCAATCAAGTTCATCAGCAAGGCGAACGGCATTGCCACCAACGTCTGGCACGCACCAAACAACGCCCGCACGGGGGAGAAATTGAGCGCGATGATCAGGGCGAAACCACCCCACTGCGCGACGCGGAAAAAGGTCTCAGACGACATTAAACCCTTGTGCACAAGCAACATGGCCGATGGTAGTGGGGGCACGGGAATCAGATCGAACAGCATTAGGCAGGAATTGATGGCGATGATTTGGAAGAGCACGTTTGCGCCCTCAAGGTGACCGTGGCGCAACAGCAATCCGCCTGCTACCGCCGCCGTCAGGCTGAGTAAAATGCTCATGCCGAAGGGGGCGAAGTTTACCAGCACGAGGTCGCGGCCGGGCTTGCCGAAGTTCCCGGGACTGAGCGGCACTGGCTTGGCCCAGCCGAGAAAGAACGACAGGCTATGGCGACTGAGCTGAGGTGAGAGATAAAAAATGAAGATGAGCGGCAAGACCACCGTGCCGATCAGGTCAATATGCGGCAGGGGGTTGAGTGTCACGCGCCCCTCGTCGTGTGGGGTAGGGTCGCCTAGGTAATAGGCGAGCCACGCCTGTGCATAGGCGCGCAAGCAAAGCACGGAGGCTAGCAGGATGAAAAAAATCAGGCCGAGGCGGATGGTTTCGGCGTCGAGGTTCATGCGGTGTGGGCGGTGTTGTCCGCGCTCGACGGCGGGGATGCAACATGGTTTTGCTTCCATTACCCTATGAAGGAACTCCGCTCAATCCTCGCGCGCCTGCGTGCACCTGCCGTTTTCCCAGCGGCGTTGGCTACGCTCGCGCGGGTGCGTGGGTCTTCCTACCGGCGGCCGGGGGCGCGGCTCTTGCTGGCGGCTAATGGTGGGCGCACGGGCGCGATCAGCGGGGGGTGTTTGGAGGACGATGTGTTACTGCGGGCAAAGGCAGTCGCGGCAAGCGGCGTGGCGCAGACGGTGACTTACGACACGACGGCAGAAAACGACTTGGTGTGGGGCGTTGGGCTGGGGTGTCACGGTGTCGTGGATGTCGTGATTGAACCGCTTGCGTCTGAAGGCGGTGCTGGCTGGACCGAGATTGTGCGAAAGGCATTCGTGGCACCGACCGATGCGGCGGTGGCTATCGGATTTGCAGACGGGTCGCTTGGCACGCGCGCAGCGCTGGCCGCCGGCGTGGGAAAATCTTTTTGGGGCGACGAGACGCTGCGGAAGGGCTTGCAGGAGGCGCTCACGCAGCGTTCGTCACACTATGAGGAAGCGGACGGGCAGAGAGTATTCTATGAATATCTCCCGATGCCCGTTCCGCTGCTGATTTTCGGTGCGGGCGACGACGCGCAACCGCTTTGCCAGATGGCGGCGGAGTTGGGTTTCGTGGTGAAAGTGATTGATCCACGTCCGACATATGCAACCAAGGAAAGATTTCCCGCTGCCGACACCGTTACGGTGGCCAAGCCGGATGAGCTTGCCAAGTGGGTGGCCGTCCCGGGACGCACCGCCGCTGTGGTGATGACCCACCACTACGTTCACGACGTCCCTTTTCTGCGTTGGCTGCTTCCGCAGCCCGTGGCTTATCTCGGCCTGCTTGGGCCGAGGCAGCGTGCGGAAAAAATTCTGGGTGACCTTGCGGCGGGCGGGTTGGCGGTCACGGCGGAGATGCGGGCAAGACTGCACGCGCCAGTGGGTTTGGATGTCGGGGCGACGACACCGGAGTCGGTCGCGTTGGCGGTGTTGGCGGAGATTCAGGCGGTGTTGGCGGGGCGGGATGGACGGCCGTTGCGCGAGAGAGGAGGGCCGATTCATGGAGAATAAGGAGGCCGGAGTCAGGAGACCAAAGTCAGGAGGCGGAACGGAGACGTTTCGCTTCGGTTTGGTTTTGCTCGCGGCGGGGGCATCGACAAGAATGGGAGAGCCCAAACAGTTGATCGAGGTGGGTGGGGCGCCGCTCATCGTGCGCTCGGTCCAGACGGCACTGGAGTCGGCCGCATGGCCGGTGGTCGTGGTGTTGGGTGCGTACACGGAGAAGATCCGGCCACGTCTCGCGCGTCTGCCGGTGTTAATCGCCGAGAACCCGGCGTGGGCCGAAGGGATGGCGTCGTCGCTGCGTACGGGGGTGGATACCTTGCGGACATTTTCGCGCGCGCTCGACGGCGCGCTGCTCGCGGTAGCGGATCAGCCGGCGTTTTCGGCGGATGTGATCGCGCGGCTCGTGGCGGCGCGACGCGAAACCGGGCGCGGCATCGTGGCGGCGCGTTACGCGGGTCGGCTGGGTGTGCCGGCCCTGTTCGGGCGGGAGCATTTTGCCGCGTTGACGGCGCTTACGGGCGAGGAGGGGGCGCGGCATTTTCTCGCGGCGCACGCTTCTACGACAGAAGCGGTGGATATGCCGGAGTTGGCCGTGGATTTGGACACGCCGGAGGATTTGGCCGCGTGGCAAGGGCGGTGAGCGGTCGCTCCAGTCTTTTCATCAGGCTTCGTCGGGTATGGCCCTCGTTACGTTCGACGGCTCAGGCACGGGCGAAAAGCGCCGGTTCGACGGCTAGGCGCAGGTAATACTGAGCTCATAGCTCCGCGTCTGCCACCGTGCCGAGTACGCCGGCCTGCGGGTCAGCTCGCACCCGGGCGAGCCAGTCGGCGATGAGCGGGCCGCCGGGCGGCTCCGGCCATGGCGCGGCCACGATGTCTATGACATGCAGTGCACCATCAGCCCCGCGCACAAAATTCCGCGCGTGCATATCCGCCACGAGCCACGCGCGCGCCTGCCCGCCGCCGTCCGCGCCGTGGAATAACAAGCGCGGGTGGTCGCGATTCGCGCGCAGGAACCGTGAGGGAATCTCGATCAACCTCGGTGGCAGCAGGCGCGAGGTGTCGTCGCCTTGGGGCAGCGGGTCGCCCAGCACCTGTTTGGCGACGACGATGCCCTCGGGCGTCACGCCGACGATTTCCGTCGCCATCCCGAGTGCGTCAATCAGGAGCAATTTCTCAAAGAGCGCGCGGTAATCGCCAGGACACGCCTCGGCCTGCAGCAGTTGCTCGTCGCCGGGGCGGAAGGCAAACGTGCTGCCGACCAGCTTGTCCGCACCCTCGGCCGGCCGATAAAATTTGTAGATCGACTGGTCCGCTAGCGCCACGAATGCCGAGGCCTCGACCCCGCTGTGCAGGTAGCGCAGCCGCGGGCTGGCCTCCTCCAGGTTGATCGCGGGGCCGGCCGGAAAGCCAAAGTCCTCCAACGCGCGCAGCGGCGTCAGCGCCCGCCACTCGCGGATGGCCGCGCCCAGCCGCGCCCAGAGCGGGTCGCCCAGCTCTAGCAGGCTTACGGCGTCTTCGGGGAGCGTGACGAGATCGCGGTCTGGATCTGCTGCCACGCCACATTCGGTTGCGACCGCGCGGAGACGATGGAGCGCCGCCAGTCGTCGCTGGTGATCGTCCTGAAGGCCGGCGCGCTCGGTCGGGCTGGGGAGGCGCCGGCCTTGGACGCAGGTCGGCCTGCCGGTGAAGAGGTCTTGCATGGTGCGGACATGCGCGGAAGTTCGCGCGCGGCGGGAGGAATGGCAAACGGAAGTTGCCGGAAATTTTTAGCAGGTTGCTGACAGGTTGCTCGGAGACGGGAAAATTTAGGAGGAAACCCGGAAATCGGGATCGGAACCAAACGATCGGAGGCATGGGACGCGACTGATTTCGCCGCTATGTTTGACGTGATCGCACGAGAAATTTCCGGTTCATAGCTCCCTCGCTTCCTCCACAATTAATCCGCCTCCGCGCTCCTCCGGCCCACAGCTTGCTTTGGCGTCAGAGTTGCGCTGGCATGGTCCGGCTTCCGTTATGGACACTTTTTTCAGCATTTTAGGCGAGTGGCTCATCATCCTCGCCCTCGTGGCGGCCAACGGCTTCTTTGTCGCGGCCGAGTTCGCGCTCGTGCGGATGCGCGCGAGCCAGCTCCAACCCATGGCGAAGGTCGGCGGTTGGCGTGTGCGACTCGCGTTGCGCGCGCTCAAGAACCTTGACGCTACGCTCTCGGCCACACAGCTCGGCGTCACGCTCGCCAGCCTCGGCCTCGGCTGGGTCGGCGAGCCGTTTGTCGCACACCGCTTCGCGCCGCTACTGGCGCGGGCTGGCGTGACGGGCGAGCATGCCATCGAGGGCATCTCGTTTGGCGTGGCGTTCGTGGTGATCACTTTCCTGCATATTGTGCTCGGCGAGCTCGGCCCCAAGTGGGTCGCGCTCCAGCGGCCCAAGCGCGTCACGCTGCTCGCCGGCGGACCGCTGGTCGTGTTTTATTATACGTTTTTTCCGTTCATCTGGCTGCTCAACCGCGCTGCGAGCCAGCTCCTCGCTTGGCTCGGGCTTGAGCCCGTCGCCGGTGAGCAGGCACCGAGCGCGGAGGAGCTGGAATACGTTTTCAGCCATGCCCGCCACGCGCATCCCGGCGATGCGCTTATTAACCGCCTCATGGTGCGCTCCCTCCGCCTGCGCGACACGCAGGCGCAACAGATTATGCGCCCGCGCGATCAAATCGTCGCGCTGCACCTCGACCGGCCGCACGCGGAGAACCTGCGCCTCGCGCAGACGAGCGGTTTCAGCCGCTTCCCCGTGTGCCGCGCCGGGCTGGATGAGGTCGCTGGGGTGCTGCTCGTGCGCGAGTGGCTCTGGCAGATCCAGGCGCTCGGGCCCGACGCGCCGTTCGAGCCGCTGCTCCGTCCCGCGCTTACGTTCACCGTGAAAACGCCGATCCACGCGATGCTGGAGCTGTTTCGCAAATCGCGCACACACCTCGCGCTTGTACTCGACGATGAGGGCAACACTGCCGGACTCGTGAGCCTGGAGGATGTACTGGAGGAGATCGTGGGCGACATCCGCGACGAGTTCGACATCGAGCGCGGCCCGGTGTTTGAGCATACGGAGAACGCCATCGTCGTGAGTGGTCGATTCACCATGCGCGAGTTGCAGGCCGAGACCGGCTGGAATTTTCCCGACCTACAGCCGCGTGAAAACGTGAGCGTGTGGGCGATCCGACAATTTGGCCACGAGCCGAGGCGGGGCGAGAACGTGACGGTCGGCGAGATGCGCGTGACCGCCGAGGACATGGCGGTTGAGCGCCTGCGGCGCGTGCGCGTAGAGCGTTTGCCGGTCGTGGGGTGAATAAACAATGGAGGGAGGGGTCGCCTAACCCCGCCTAGGGAAATATGTCTCAGTAAATGCGGCGGGGTTCGGCGACCCCGCCCTACA
>CAIQKQ010000054.1 GCA_903872425.1 uncultured Opitutia bacterium
CATGAACCATTCCCCGACTGTTCCCGCCCCGTCCTCCTCCCGCCGCCGGTTTGTCAGCCAGCTTGCCGCCGGTGCGGCCGCGCTGGCACTCGCGCCCGCCGCCGCCCTTGCCGCCGACGCTACGCCAGCTGCCGCTCAGGGTCGCGGGCGTGGGCGCGGCGGCCCGCCCCCGCCGCCCCTATCGTCGAAAAAGCTCGGCATCGCCCTCGTCGGCCTCGGCAGCTATGCCAACACCCTCGCGTCCGCCCTGGCGCGCACGCAGCATTGCTCGCTCACCGGCGTCGCCACGCGCGACCCCGAGGGCAAGGGCAAGCAGTGGGCGCAGCGGTTTGGCTTTCCCGAGAAAAATATCTATGCTTACGACCAGATTGTGGGGATGAAGGATAATCCCGACATTGATATCATCTATGTCGTCACGCCCAACAGCCTGCATGTGCAGGATGTGCTCGCCGCCGTGAAGGCCGGCAAGCATGTCATCACGGAGAAGCCGATGGGGGTCTCCGTCACCGATTGCGACACGATGATCAAGGCTTGTCGCGATGCCGGCGTGCAGCTCGGCCTCGGTTACCGCAACAATTTCGACCCCGTCTTCCAAGAAATGATGCGCCTCGCCCGCTGGCAGGAGCTGGGTGCGGTCAAGTCCATGAGCGGCGAGTATTCCGCCGGTGCCCCGGCGAACGGGGCCTGGCGCGGCAACAAGGCGCTCGCGGGCGGTGGCCCGGTGATGGACCTCGGTATCTACGTCATCCACGCCGCGGTGCTGGCCGCCAATGGCGAAACGCCTGTCGCCGTCACGGCCAAGGCGACCAACCGCGACAACCTGCCTGGCATTGAGGCGATTATGGAGTTCAGCCTTGAGTTCGCCAACGGAGCGAAGTGCGACGCCTACACCAGCTACGCCGGCAGCAAGCCCAATGGCGGCGGCGGCAGCCGTTTCCGCGTGGATTATGAGAAGGGCTTCGTGAACTTCACGCAGGCCTTCAACTCCGGCCCCCGGGCCGAAACCCATAAGGGACCGCTGAGCTTCCCCGACATCACGACAGGCAACAACTACGCGCAGGCGCGGCAGATGGACGAGTTTGCCCGTAGTGCGCGCGACCGGATGCCGACCAGCGTGCCCGGCGAGATGGGTCGGCAGGACATGCTCATAATCGAGGCCATCTACGCGTCCGCGGCGAACACCGGGGTGCGCACGCTCGTGAAAGCCTGAGTCCGCGGTGTTCAATTATCCCGCTTTAGCGTGCCCGCCATGAAGCCCGCGAACGCCCCGTCCTCGACCCGCCGTCAGTTTGTCGGCCAGCTTGCCGCCAGTGCTGCCGCGCTCGCGCTCGCCCCTACCGCCGTCCGTGCGGCCACCGTGGCAGCGCCGCTCTCGTCAAAAAAACTCGGGGTCGCCCTGGTCGGTCTCGGCGGCTACAGCATCGGCCAGCTCGTGCCCGCGCTCCGGCGCACGCAGCACTGCCAGCTCGTCGGCGTCGCCACGCGGGATCCCGGCGGCAAGGGCCGGGAGGCCGCCCAGGTGTTCGGCTTCCCCGCAAAAAATATCTATGCCTATGACCAGATCGCATCAATGCGGGATAACTCCGACATCGACATCATCTATGTCGTCACCCCCAATAGTCTCCACCGGCAGGATGTGGTCGCGGCCGCCGCGGCGGGGAAGCACGTCATCACCGAAAAGCCGATGGGGATCTCCGTCGCCGACTGCGACACGATGATCAAGGCTTGCCGTGATGCCGGCGTGCAGCTCGGCCTGGGCTACCGCAACAACTTCGACCCTTACTTCCAGGAGATGATGCGCATTGCGCGGTGGAAGGAATTTGGGGCGCTCAAGGCGATGAGCGGCGAGTTCTCCGGCAACATCAACGCCGCAGGCGCATGGCGCACCCAAAAGGCCCTCGCTGGAGGCGGGCCAGTCATGGACCTTGGCGTTTACGTTATCCATGCCAGTATTCTCGCCGCCGCCGGCGAGTCGCCCATCGCTGTGACGGCGAAGGCCACTATCAACCGCCCGCAAATTTACACCGACGTGGAGGAAATCATGGAGTTTACCCTCGAGTTCGCCAACGGTGCGAAATGCGACGGTTTCACCAGTTACGGCGGCCCTAAGCCCCTGGGGAGCGGCCCGAATCGATTCCGGGCGGACTATGAGCGCGGCTTCGTCGACTTTCCCGCTGCATTCAACTACAATGGTACGCATGCCTTGACCACCCGCGGTCCCCTGAGTTTCCCCAACGTTGCCGATCCCGCCGATAACACCTACCAGCAGGCGCGGCAGCTCGACGACTTCGCCCGTTGCGTGCGTGACAACGTTCCTACCAGCGTCCCCGGGGAAATGGGCCGGCAGGACCTGTGCGTCATCGAGGCGATTTACACCTCGGCGAAGAACAACGGTGCGCGCACGCTGGTGAAAGTCTGACACGGCCGTCGCCGGCGGATTTTTGGGCCGGGGATTTTCGTAGTGATTGAAACCGAGAGCACCCTCGCGCACTGGGAGCATGCGCCTGACAGCTAACAGCCCGCTCGAAAAATCCCGGCACCTGTTTTTCCGTGATTTTCGCCGCGCGACCGGTAGGCTGTCACGTGTGCAGCCGCCATCGCCCGACCACCACGCCGCCGTCCGCGCCCGCGCGGAAGCGGGCGCCAAGCTTGTACGACGCGGTATCGCACTCAACCTGGTGCTCGCTGCGCTAAAGCTCTCGGGCGGAATTTTGGGTCACACTTATGCCCTGGTCGCCGACGGCGTGGAGTCGTTGCTCGATGTGCTCTCGTCGCTGCTCGTGTTGGTCGGCTTCCGCGTTGCCGCGCAGCCGCCCGACGCCGACCATCCTTACGGCCACGGCAAAGCCGAACCGCTGGCTGCGCTCACGGTGGGTGTTTTTATTTTTATTGCGGCCGCCGGGATCGCTGCGCGCGCCGTTGAGCGCATCGTCACGCCGCATGAGATTCCGCACTGGTGGACCTTGCCGCTGCTCGCAGGCATCGTGGCAGCGAAAGTGGCGTTTTCACGGCGCATCGGTGCGGCAGGCGTGGCGGCCGGGAGTACGGCGCTCGGGATTGAGGCCTGGCACCATTGGACAGATGCTCTGACCTCAGCGGCAGCGTTTGTGGGCATTGCGGTTGCGATTGCGTGTCACTGGGCGGCGGCGGACGACTGGGCGGCGCTGTTTGCGTGCGTGGTGATTGCCTTCAATGGCGTTGGCATTTTCAAGACCGCGCTTGGCGACGTGATGGACATCGCCGCGCCGGCTGCCTTGGAGCAAGCCGTCCGTGCGCTCGCCCTCGGCGTTGTCGGCGTGCGTGCCCTCGATAAATGCCGTGTCCGTAAGAGTGGCCTCAGCCATCTCGTGGATATCCAAGTGCGCGTGGATGGCGCTTTAACGGTGCGCGAAGGCCATGATATTGCCCACGCGGTGAAAGACGCGCTGCTCGCCTCGCCGCTGCGCGTGAGCGACGTGTCTGTCCATATTGAGCCGGCGGGGTAGG
This sequence comes from uncultured Opitutia bacterium, assembly GCA_903872425.1. Taxonomy (GTDB): domain Bacteria; phylum Verrucomicrobiota; class Verrucomicrobiia; order Opitutales; family Opitutaceae; genus CAIYUN01. Next base: position 3,487 of record CAIQKQ010000054.1, read on the forward strand.
GTAGCGCGCCGGTTACGGCGGTTTTACTCGTCCAGTCGCTGCGCTAGCTTCCAGCCGGCATAGACGCCGATAATGCTGGCCACACCGCTGATTACGATCGAGCCGAAGGAAAAAGTGTCCATGCCAAAGGCGTCAGCGAGAAACCCGCCGCCGATGCCGAAAACGGTCGCGCCGCCCATGGTGCAAAGTTTCATCATGCCCACATCAAAAAATCATATCTTACCCACGATGCAATCGCCGATTGCAGTCGGCCCGGGTGCGGCACAATTATTGCGCACACATCTTCACCGTATAATCATTTCCCATGAGCCAACGTAATCCCACCCAACCGCTCAGCAACAACGCCCATCTCCTCCGCTGGGTCGAAAAAATGGCTGCACTTACGCAGCCCGCCGCCATTCATTGGGTGGACGGCTCCGACGAAGAATACGCCGCGCTTTGCCAGCAGCTCGTCGCGGGTGGCACGTTCACCAAGCTCAATGAAAAGCTCTGGCCGGGCTGTTTCCACGCGCGCAGCGACCCCGGCGATGTCGCCCGCGTCGAGGACCGCACGTTTATCTGCTCGCTCTCCAAGGACGGCGCCGGCCCGACCAATAACTGGGTCAACCCGTTCGAAATGCGAAAAAAACTTCGCGACCTTTTCACCAACTGTATGGCCGGACGCACGATGTACGTGCTGCCGTTCAGCATGGGGCCGGTCGGCTCGCCCATGTCGCAGATCGGCGTGCAGCTCACCGACTCGCCCTATGTCGTCGTCAATACCCGCATCATGGCCCGCATCGGGCTGCCGGTGATCCGCGAGATTGACAAGGGCGAGAAGCGCGTTGTGCCCTGCATGCACTCTGTCGGAGTGCCGCTCGCGCCCGGCGCGAAGGACGTGTCTTGGCCCTGCAATAAGGAGAAATACATCGTCCATTTTCCCGAGACGCGCGAAATTTGGAGCTACGGCTCCGGCTACGGCGGCAACGCCCTGCTCGGGAAAAAATGTTTCGCTCTCCGTATCGCCTCCAACCTCGCGCGCGACGAGGGCTGGATGGCCGAGCACATGCTCATCCTTGGTGTTGAGGATCCGCAGGGCCGCAAAACCTACGTCGCCGCCGCTTTTCCCAGCGCCTGCGGCAAGACCAACTTCGCGATGCTCATCCCGCCGGCACATTTCCAGAAACAAGGCTGGAAGGTGTGGACGGTCGGCGACGACATCGCGTGGCTTAAGCCCGATGCCACCGGTCGGCTGCGCGCCATTAATCCCGAGGCCGGATTCTTTGGCGTCGCGCCCGGCACGTCGTTGAAAACGAATCCGAACGCGATGGCCTCGCTTGCGAAGAACACCATCTTCACTAATGTCGCGCTCACCCCCGACGGCGGCGTATGGTGGGAAGGCATGACCGACACGCCCCCCGCCGAGTGCATTGACTGGCAGGGCAAAAAATGGACACCCGTTATCGGTAAAGAAACAGGAGCCAAAGCCGCACATCCCAATTCGCGTTTTACCGCGCCCGCCTCCCAATGCCCCACGATTGACCCCGCCTGGGAAGACCCCGAGGGCGTGCCGATTCACGCGATCGTTTTTGGCGGCCGGCGTGCGACCACCATGCCGCTCATCTATCAGGCGTTCAACTGGTCGAGCGGCGTCTATGTCGGTGCCACGATGGGCAGCGAGATGACCGCTGCCGCCGCCGGCACGGTCGGCAAGGTCCGCCGCGACCCGATGGCTATGCTGCCGTTCTGCGGCTACAATATGGGCGACTACTTCCGCCATTGGATCAACATGCAGCGCCAGCTCACCGAGACGCCCCGTGTTTTCCATGTGAACTGGTTCCGCAAGGACGCCGATGGAAAGTTCATGTGGCCCGGCTTCTCCGAAAACATGCGCGTGCTGAAATGGATCGTGGACCGCGTCCGCGCCGGCGGCCGAGCCAAGGAGACGCCCATCGGCTGGGTGCCACGCTACAAGGATATCGAGTGGGAAGGCCTCGACTTCCCCGAGGCTAAATTCGAGGAGCTACAGCAGTTCGACCGCGCTGCTTGGCGCGCCGAGGTGCTCGGCCACGAAGAGCTCTTTATTGACCTCCACGCCCACTTACCGAAGGAACTGATTTACGAGCGCGAACTGCTCATCTGCCGGTTGTGAAACTGGAGTTTGCGGTAAAACTTGGATAAGTCAGACGCCTTTCAAGGCAACCGCATCCCCCTTTTGGCCTTCGCTTCTGATCTCGAAGCGGAGCGCTTCGCGCGTGAGCATTGGTTGAAGCTGACAAAACTGGAAGCGTTGCAGATGGAGCAGAGCTTTGGTCAAATCTTGGCAGGCAGATCACTGCTCGTTGCGAAATTTATATGAATCATGTTGTCGGGTGATTTCGACGGCGTTCATTCCTGATCCGTGAACCCCAAATGATCTGAATGGGTTTGTTGGAAGAAATCGCGTGTTTCCTGAGCGGATTTAGTGAGCCACGTTTAGTATAGGGTTCGAATGGACTCAATGATCCTTGGGATTGTCCATGATTAACGTCACCCGGGACAATCTGGAGGGTGAATTCGAATCGCAGAAATCGGCGGAGCGTTTCGGTTTGGGTCTCTTAACTCCGTAAATCGGCCCCATTAATGGCAGCCGGTTAAAGCTAGGTAGTGCAGACTTAATCCCTCGACAGTTCTTCGCTGCGGGCAGTGGCGGCGAGGACGGTTTCTTTGATGAGGCCGCGGAAATCGCGCGCGGCCATGCGTTGCAGGCCGGCGTAGGTGGTGCCGTTGGGCGAAGTGACTTGGTTGCGGAGCTCCTCGGGCTCGGTGCCAGTGCGGGCCATGAGGCGAGCGGAGCCGAGGATGGTCTCCATCGCGAGCTTCCAGGCGATGGCACGCGGGAGGCCGGCGGCCTCGCCCGCGTCGCGGAGGGCGGCGGCAAACTCAAAAACGTAGGCGGGGCCGCTGCCGCTCAGTCCGGTAACCGCGTCGAGCTGTGGCTCGGCGACCTCGACGACCGTGCCAAGCGCACCGAGGATGGCGTCAACCAGCGTACGGTCGGCGGGCGCGAGCGTCCTGAGCGGACACCAAGCGGTGATACCGGCACCGATTTGGCCAGGGGTGTTGGGCATGGCGCGGACGAGCGCACGGGCGTGGGGGAATACCTTGGCGAGGCTGGCGAGGCGCTTTCCAGCAAGAATGGAGAGGACGAGCTTGCCAGCAGTCAGCTCGGCAAGGCGCGCGTCAAGGTCGGCGAGCTGTTGAGGCTTGCACGCGAGGACCAAGGCGTCGGAGTCGCGGAGCAAATAGGCGAGCTCGGGCGCGACCCCGATTCCGGTGCGAGCAGCCAGTGCGACGGCGGTGCCGTCACCGCCGTCCACGCAAGTGAGGGCGGTCGGCGCGCAGATTTTTTGGGAGAGGAGGCCGTCAACGATGGCGGACGCCATTCGGCCGGCGCCGAGGAACGCGATGGTGGGCATGGTAAGATCAGGCAAACGGCACCCTTGAGTCGCCATCGAGTAAGCGTCTTTTCTCGAGCGGGTGGAGTAGATAGACCGCCGCTCCGCCGCCCGCACGATCGTTGATGGTGACCTCGCCCCCGAGATTGCGGAGAGCGTGACGAGCGACGGTGAGGCCCATGCCGACGCCGACAGTGCGCTTGGTGCTGATGAACGGCTCGAAGAGCTGGTCGCGCACCTCGGCGTCAATGCCGCGGCCGGCGTCCTCGATGGCGAGGCGGAGGTGGCGGCCGTCGTTGCCCTTGTCGAGTAGCTCGGTGCGGAGCCAGATGCGGCGCACAGCGACGGGTTGGTCGCCGTAGGATTCCCAGGCATTGAGGAGGATTTTTCCGAGGGCGTCCTCAAACAGCTCGACGTGGGTTTCAATGACGAGGTCGCCGAGGGAATTTTCGATTTCGATCAGCGGGCTGACCTTAGCCTCGTGGCGAAAACGACCGACGGCGCCGAGGAGCAGCTCGTCGAGTCGGCAGCGCGTACGGTGTAGGCGCGAATTGATGCCGAGGAAGCTGAGCTGGCGGACAATGGCGACGATGCGTTGGACGGCTTCGGTGGCGTTGACGGAATTGCGTTTGACCAAGTCAGGTTTGTCGGGGGCGGTTTTTACCAACTCAAGGTAGCCAAGGACGACGCCGAGAAGATTGTTTAGATTGTGGGCGATGCCCTGCGTGACGGCACCGATTGTCGCGGTGCGGCGCGACTCCTCGAGACGACGCGTGAGGTCGAGGAGCTGGCGGTTGATGGCGACAAATCGTAGCTGCGTCTGCACACGCGCGAGCGTCTCGTCGAGGTCTATAGGTTTGGTGATGTAGTCCACGGCACCGACACCGAGGCCCTCAAGCTTGCCCTCCTTCGAGGCGCGCGCGGTGATGAAGATAACCGGGATGGGGCGCGTCTCCTCGTTTTCTTGGAGCCGCTGGCAGACCTCAATGCCATCCATGTCGGGCATCATCACGTCGAGGAGGATCAGATCGGGCTTTTCGCGGGCAACGAGTCCTGCGACTTCCGCACCGTGGTACGCGCTGACGACCTGCATCCCCTCACGCTCTAGTTTGCGCTTCAGGAGCTGCACGTTGACGGGCTGGTCATCAACGATGAGGATTTTCGGGGCAGACATTATGGACGAGGGAAAAGATAACGGGAGTCGGTGGCAAGCGCGGGGAGCGAGCGTGAACGTGGGTGAGATTTATATTCACGAATGGACGCGACGAATCGCGCATAAACGCAGTCGTGCTACCTCCCGCTGATTCCGAAGTGCTACATGGCAGCGGAGAGTATTCGAGCCTTCACGGTGTTTTTCATCAGCATCGCTACGGTCATCGGCCCGACGCCGCCGGGGACGGGTGTGATTTGCGCGCAAAGCGGAGCGACGGTCGGGAAATGCACGTCGCCGGTGAGGCGGTAGCCGGTTTTTTTGGTGGCGTCAGGCACGCGGTTGATGCCGACGTCAATCACGACGGCGCCGGGTTTTACCATGTCGGCGGTGACGAACTCGGCGCGGCCGATGGCGGCGATGAGCACGTCGGCGAGGCGCGTGATAGCGGGTAGGTCGTGTGTGCCGGAATGGCAGATCGTGACAGTGCCGTTGGCCCCGGCGCGTTTCTGGAGCGCCAGGAGCGCGACGGGCTTGCCGACGATAAGCGAGCGGCCGAGCACGACGACGTGTTTACCCTTGAGGTCCACGCCGCTGCGCGAGAGCAGTTCCATAATACCGGCGGGTGTACAGGCGACGAATCCGGTGTCGTCCTCCTGCGCGACTTTGCCTAGATTGATGGTGTTGAAGCCGTCTACGTCCTTGCGCGGCGCGACGCGGCGAAAGATGGCGAGCTCGTCGAGGTGTTTGGGCAACGGCGACTGCACGAGGATGCCGTCCACGGCGGGGTCGGCGTTGAGCTCGTCGATGAGTTTTTCCAGCCCCGCCTGCGTAATGGTGACTGGCGGGAGGATGATGCGGCTTGTCACACCGATGGTCGCGGCGGTCGTCTCTTTTTTCTTAACGTAGGAAACCGACGCGGGGTCTTCGCCGACGCGGACGAGTGCGAGGCAGGGCTTGCGGCCGGGGAGCGCGGCCACAGTGGCCGTGAGCTCGGCGATGATGTCGGAGGCGATGCGGTTGCCGTCGATGAGTTGCATAGGAAAATGTTAGGGCGTCTGAATGCTTTCGGCCGCGATGACCATCTCGGGCACCCCTGCGACCGCGCGAGCGACTCCATAGACGACGACGGTATGTCCGGCGAGGTTGTCTGGCGTGACGCTGGGCGGCAGGCGGCTGAGGTCGAGGTAGGCGTAACGCTCTCCATTGCGGTCGTTAAGCTGGTAATCGTAAGGGCGGCGGGGGCGGAGCGGACTATAGGTCGAGACGAGCGTACCTTGGAACAGGCGCGGGAGTTCTCCGGCGGGTGGTGCGGCGAGGTCCCGTGGGCTAGTGGCGGGGGCGATGTTGACCACAGGAGGCTCGACGGAGAGCACCGTTGTAGTAACGACGACCGGCGCGGCAGGTGGTTGGGCCATCACAACAGCCGCGGTTGGCGGTGTAACTTTGTTTAAAGCCGCCGTTTGAATAAAACCGATGAGGGGCTTGCTGAGCCTGTATTTCGTGTAGCTGCCCACGATGTCCACTAGATCGGCAAGATCGCCTTTTTCCGCGATAGCAACAGGTGTGGCCGGCGGCCGATTGGAGAGCAGATAGTTCGCGCCGGGCTTTGGCGACAAATCTTTCAATTGGTCAGAATTGCGGAGAAAAACTTCGTGCGTGCCCGGCAACGCGACGGCGAGCCAGCCCGCGGGCGCAGCCACGCCTACGGCCATGAACGGCTCCGCGCCGGCGGCCAGCGTCGTGATGACGGGTGCGGCGACGTCGGGTTTGACATGGACGGTGGCCGGCGCGGCGAGAGATTCGCCGCAGAGCCGGGTGAAAGCAGCCAGCGCGAGCAGGGCAGCGAGTAGGGCGGGGAGCGGGTTATTCTTCATGGGTGGAAAGATGCGGGTGCGTGCCGGGTGCACGGTGTGGGCGAGGCGCCTTGAACAAGGCGGCGATCTCCGGGGCGGAAAGTGGTCGGCCGCCGCGCAAAGGAATTCCGCGCAATGGGAAAGCCCCGATCTGATAACGGCGCAGGCGTTTGACGTCGTGGCGGAGGGTCGTGAAGAGCTGACGAATCTCACGCTTCTTGCCGTGGTGCATGTGGACGTCGAGATCGCGTGATGTGCCGTCGGGCGCGGGGTTGACGAGCGCGGCGTGCTCGACGCGCAGTCGCTCGCCCTCGATTACGACGCCGCGCAGAAGCAGCGGTAGCCGCGCACGGGGGAATGGCTCCTCGAGGCGGACGTGGTAACGTTTCACCACTGTGTTGCGCGGGTGCATGAGGCGATTGGCCAGGTCGCCGTCGGTCGTGAGGATCACGAGACCCTCGCTGTCCTTGTCGAGTCGGCCTGCGCAGAAAAACCGCAGCTTCGCCAGTTCGCGGGGGAGCAGGTCGAAGATAGTGTCGGGGTTGTGGGGATCGTCGTTGGAGCACACGAGGCCGCGCGGCTTGTGGATTGCGAGCGTGACACGCGGCTGGGCGGCGGCTCGGACGGATTTGCCACTGACCGTGACCTTATCTACCCCGGGGGTGATTTTTTGGCCGAGCGTTGCGGCGGCGCCGTTCACCCACACCTCGCCCTGCGTGACGAGCGCTTCGGCCGCGCGACGCGAGCACACGCCGGAGTCGGCGAGGAATTTTTGAATGCGAAGCGGCGCGGGATCGGTCATGTGATGGGAAGTGAGCGCGGAAACCCGTGGCGCGGCAAGCTTGGCGTCCAGTTAGTGCTGGACGCGTCGCTTTCGTAGGCCGCGAGCTCACGCTTCGGTGCGCGGAATCATCGGCGAGCAGGTCGCCTGATCCATAGCCACCCTGCGTGCCCATGAACCAGCTTGCCAGCGCGGGCGGGGTGGGGCTTGATGTTCGCCTGACCATGTCCGACGCCGCTGAAACCTCCCTCTTCTCGAAAGACCGTCCGTTCCCCGCCCGGATCACCGATCACCGGCTACTCAACCAGCCCGGTTCCGACAAGGAGACGCGGCATTTCGCTGTAAGCCTCGCCGGCAGCGGCCTGCACTATAAAGCGGGCGATTCGCTCGGTGTGTTTCCGTGCAATCGGCCCGAGGAGGTCACGGAAATACTACGGCTGCTCGGCGCGACGGGTAATGAGCCCGTATCACCTGCGCAACTCAAGCTAACTGCGCCCATATCGCTCCGTGAGGCGTTAGGCGAACGACTCGCGCTCTCCAAACCTACACGCAAAATTGTCGAGACTATTGCGGCCCAGACCACGAGCACCGACGAGCAGGCCAAGCTCGCTGGTCTGCTCGCGTCTGAGTCGAAGGAGATGCTCGCTCACTGGCTTGAAGAGCGTGAGTTTGTGGACCTACTTGCGGAGTTTCCTGGCGCGCGGCTCACCCCGCAGACTTTCGTTGACCACTTGCGCAAGCTCATGCCGCGACTCTACTCCATCGCTTCGTCGCCGAAGGTTTTTCCCCATGAGGTCCACCTCACGATCGCCGTCGTGCGCTACGAGACCAATCATCGCGCCCGTGTGGGTGTAGCCTCGACTTTCCTCGCCGACCGAGTGCAGGTACACTCGACGCCGGTGCCGGTCTTTGTGTCACACTCGCACTTTGGTGTGCCCGAGGACGGCGCGAAGGATTGCATTATGGTCGGGCCGGGCACGGGCGTCGCGCCGTTCCGGGCGTTCATGCAGGAGCGGGTAGCTGCGGGCGCGACGGGGCGAAACTGGCTGTTTTTCGGCGACCAGCACCGCGCGACGGATTTTCTTTATGGCGACGAGTGGCAGCGCTGGCAGGTTGAAGGGAAGCTAGCGCGACTCGACCTCGCATTCTCCCGCGACCAGCCCCAGAAAATCTACGTGCACGACCGGATGCGCGAAAATGCTGCCGAACTTTGGGCGTGGCTTAAGGCCGGTGCGCATTTTTATGTGTGTGGCGACGCGAAGCGCATGGCGAAGGACGTGGACGTTGCCCTCCACGAGATCATCGCTGCGCAAGGCGGTCTGGACGCCGCGCAGGCTGCCGACTACGTGAAGCAGATGAAGAAAGCCCAACGCTACCAGCGGGACGTATATTGAAAAATGGCGGCCACGCGTGTCGACGTAAACTGGTTGTGGGCACGTTGCCTTGCTCGACGATTTGGATCTTCCTTTTCTGCCATTCCGTGACCGCTGTTAGGGGCGCATGTCACCTGCCACCTTAACGTGATAGCCAATGGGACAAACACCCTCGTAGCCCTCACGAAACGTTGGGTATGCCGGCCGCCAACCGAGTAAACGCCGAATTTTGTCACTCCCGATCACACGGTCTGGCGTCACCGCGCGCCGAGCATTTTCGGCTGCTTTGCCGGAGAAAGGCGGCGTCGGCACGCCAAGCCGCGCGGACAGCCAGGCGACGACTTCGGCCTTAGTCGCCGCGCCTTCGTCGGCCACGTTGAAAATCTCACCCGCTACGGCGGGCGGCGCGGCGAAGGCCGCCCAGATGGCAGCGCAGATGTCGTTGCGATGCGCGAGATTGAGTCGGTGGTCACCACGCCCCGGCAACTCAGTCGCGCCCGCGCGCAATTGGTCGAGCAGGTGGTGTCGCCCCGGCCCGTAGATGCCCGCCAGTCGTAGGATGAACCACCGTGTTGCTGCCGATGGGGAAGATGTTTTGTTAGCCAAGGCCGTCAGAATTTCTTCGGTATCCACCAGCACCTTCGCACGATCATCAGAGCGGTTGGTGGCCATGCCTTCATCCACGATCACGCCGTCCCCCTGTGGGTAAACCGCCGTGCTGCTCGTGTAAACGAGCGTGCCAATCTTGTCGCTACCAGAGCAAGCCCATGCTAGCATTGAGGCCATCCCGCGAAAATAACTGCGATGGTAATTTTCCGCTCCTCCTCCGCCCGAACTCACGCAGTTCAAAACAAAATCCGCGCCGCCTTCAATCATGGTATGCCACTCTGGAGTCGCCAAGTCGGCCACCACCGTCTCGACGCCTGCAGCCGCCAGCGCGCGTGCGCTCTCGGTGTTACGCGTGAGAGCGGTCACGCGGAGACCGTACGCAACCCCTTGCCGCGCAACCTCCGCGCCGATGTAGCCGGCCCCGAAGACTACGAGCCGCCGACCGCGAAAATTTATTGGTGCATCTGCCGTCATGTTGCTTGAACCTTAACCATGCCCACGGTTCTCGTCATTTTGCCAGAGGGATTTGAAGAATTGGAGGCGGTCGCGCCAATTGACCTGCTGCGTCGCGCTGGCGCGGAGGTGACAGTGGCGGCGCTCAGCGACGGCATTCACGTCACCGGTCGCAACGGCCTCACGCTGCACGCCGACACCACCCTCGCCGCCATTGGCGAAAAGAGCTATGATGCGTTGGTGCTCCCCGGCGGCCCTGGCGTAAAGCATCTCCGCGCAGATGAGCATGGCGCACTCCATCGAGCTGCGGGTGCCGTTCGTAGACGTGCCGCTCGTCACCTGTGTGGTGCGGTGTGGCCATGTGAAACCGGCTGATCTTGTGGATTTTCGTTATTTAACTCCGGCTTCATTCTAAGCAACATGCCTGACACCCCCCCCTCGTTCCATGCCTCTCACCATGACATCAACCGCCCCAAAAAACTGTCCGCTATCCCAGGGGAAGCGTGCCCCACTCACCGCCTCGGCGTTGCTCGCCCTCGGACGGTTTTGGGCGCTGACGCTGGTCTCTTGCTTCGGTCTCGGTGGTGCGCTCCGCGCGCAATCGTTTTATCCGCAGCGACCCGATGACCCGCGCGCGGTAGAGTTTACCAAAGAGTCCGGCGCGCATGCCGACGGGGTGACCGACGATGCCGACACGCTTCAGCAGGCCATCAACCGTGTACAGGGCTCCGGCGTGGTGCTCATCCCCGAGGGCCGCTACCGGCTCGGCAAGACCATTTATGTTTCGCAGGGCATCCGGCTCATCGGTTACGGCAAAACCCGCCCCGTCTTCGTGCTCGGCGCCAATACCCCCGGCTTTCAGGAGGGCGAGCGACACTACATGGTCCATTTTACCGATCGGCGGTCACAGCCCGGCCAACCGATCGTGGACGCGAGCGAGTTCACGTTCTACAGCGGGATGAGCAACATTGACTTTGAGCTGCAGGACGGCAATCCCGCGGCCATCGCGGTGCGTTTCCACGTCGCGCAGCACAGCCTACTCACACACATGGACTTCAAGGTCGGCTCGGCTCGCGCCGCACTGGAGGACATCGGCAATCAGGCGAATGATCTCCACATCCATGGCGGCGACTACGGCATCATCACCAAGCGCACCGCGCCCGTGTGGCAATTTCTCCTCATGGACTCGTCGTTCGACGGCCAGCGGGTCGCGGGTATCCAGACGATGGAGGCAGGTTTCACGCTGGTGCGCGTCAGCTTTGCCAACATGCCCGTGGCGCTGAAAATCACCCCAGGCGAGGTCGAGCAACTCTATGCGCGCGACCTACGGCTGGAGAACATCCGCGACGCCGCGCTCGTTGTTGGCGACTGGCGCAATCATCATTCTGAGATCACGTTGGGCAACATTTCTTGCAGCGACGTGCCGCATTTCTCCGGCGGAGACCAGGCGGTCGCCGCGCCGGGCAAACATTATATGATGGAACAAATTTCGATCGGCCTCGCCATCGGCCCCGACGG